>JAPLFF010000004.1 GCA_026390775.1 Ignavibacteriales bacterium
TGAAAGATAGCATTCATTAATGCTGTTTGATTGTCTTCTCCCAAGCGATTAATATCCGCACCTTTGGAGATTAGAAATTTTACAGTTTCAAATTGTCCGCTGCGGCAAGCCATTATTAATGCGGTATTACCAAGCTTTGTTGTCTGATTAACATCTGTCCCATTATCGCTTAGTCTTGTGCATTCATCAAGCAATCCTTTTTCCGCTGCTTTGATAAACTCTGTCTTGGATGCAGTATCAATTCACTTTTTATAGAAAATAACAATCCAACGGATAATGGAAACTATCGCCGATAGAACCAAAAATCCAATTAAATAAGAAAGTAGAGGATTATCTGATAAAAGACGTTCGAACATAATAACCTCTTAAAAATTATTTATTAATCTATTTTGTTCACTAAACTCAAAGAGCAACTTACTTTTGCAACCAAACTTCATGATCATAAAAATGCCACACTGTTTAAAGCGATCGGCTTGAAGAACGGGTTAGGCTTTATTTATTATTTTATCTTAACTTTTTCTATTAGAACTTTATCCTCATATTTTAAAATACCGTTTTTAACTTTTAGTGGGATGGGAAACAAAAACTCCACATACCAATCATCTATTTCTTCTTTAGGTGACCCCATATCCCAATACTTACCTGCTTCATCATTTAAAAACCATCTCCCATCTTTTTTTTCTTCTGAACCAAGAGTCATTCCAAGACATCGAGCTGTTATCTTGACTCCTTCATATTCATACTCAAACAGTAAGTATGCAGTATTCAATCGTTCCATTGCAGGTGTATTAAACATCTTTACTTTTATTGCCAGTCACCACCAAATGCTGCATCTACTCTATTTACCAATTTAGTTGAAATCAACTCTATCTTAAAACCGTTCTGACCCTTCAGTTCACTTGTACTGTAAAAAGTTAATATTACAGAAAAGAATAGAACATATATTAATATACTTTTCATTTTATACCTCACTTAATATTAAAGCCTAACGTCATTGTGTTTAAGCGGCTGCCGTATAGTTTGCGCTGCAAACAACAGATTTACTGTTTATATTATTTAGTTACTTCTCAACTTCAACAAACACTACAAAGACTAACTGCAAATTCTACGACCGGCTGAAGTAGTCCGCTTGAAACGCTTGTTATACAGTGTTTACATATTCTAATATTCTTTGCTCATTCAGAAACTTTCTTACTTGGAATCATTTCTTTTGTAAAAACAATTCCATCTAAATTATTTGTCCAATCAGAATTCATAGCACCATACCCCAATGGACGGCTACTTATTCTTTGTTTAAGCCATTGCCCACTATTATCAATTTTTCGCAAATCAAGGAAACAATTTTCGTAACCAGTTTTGAAAAATAAATCTTCTAAAGAATTAGATTCTGGTTTTTCCAGTGTTCGTTTATTTTCATTATTTGCCCAACCAACAATTCCTTGGTAAGCTGTAAAACCTATTGCATATAATTGGTTACCAAGTGTTTCCCAAGCAACATCACCCATTGTAACTATCCCTTCATACATTTTTGGATTTCCGATAACTTCTATACTGGGCAAATTTCTTGCGATATGAAAAGTGGCCGCCCATACAATTATCTTTTTGTTTGGATAATTATTATTCGCTTGCCAAATTAAATTTTTCCCCATTTGAATATCCCGGATAATTCTAGTCTCGATTGGAATCATTCCCATATCTTTAATCCCATAAGATTGCCAAATACTTTTGGTTTGTTGCAAGGAACTTTCTAACATCTGAATCCAAAACTTGGTATCATCGGGAGTTGAATCATTAGACAAGGGTTGTAAAGTTGTTATTATTTGCTGTATGTTTTTCAAGAAGTCGGTTTGCAAATCAATTGTAGGTGGCTGAGGTTTTGGTTTGATAAATCTTTCTTCAGAAATATTTTTAAGTATTGCTTTTGTATTTGGCCAATTGGAAAAATTACTCGTATCGACGGTTTCACTTTTTAAATATTTTTCAAAGTCATTTAGATAAAATTCCTTCGAAGCTTCGCCAGTAAATTGGCAGTCGAATCCACCAATATGCAATTCATTCCGATACTTCTCTATTACTTCAACGAGAGGTTGAAATTGTTCACTTTTATTCCAAATCGGGAAAACCCCTTTTCTAATTGCTTGAATAGCTGGGACACCATTTTTTATAAACTCATCAATTTTTCTACAATCAAAAAGACCGCTTTCAAATAGAATTACATCAAACCCCATCTCTTTTATGAGGAATTTGATTAATCTAGTTTTCATAAGAAAAGTAGTTCCGTCACCATGACTTTGTTCACCAAGTAAAACAATTCTTGAATTACCAATCTTATTTTTTAATTGTTCTAAGTCGGAATAATCATCATCACTTGGATTAGTTGATTTAATCTCCACGACATTTCTTTTAAGCCATTCTACTCTATCCTTGGCAGAATTAACATTGCGTTCAGGATAAAGGTCTTGAGAATAATAATTACTGAACCAAAGAATTATTATTAGAATATTGAGCGATCTAAAAATTATTTTAATCTTCACAATCACCTCGAATTATTACACTGTATAACGGTGTGGCTTTTCACCCGTCCGCCCAACACAGCAATGAAGCTTTGAAAGACTAATGCTATAATTTTTGATTAACTTTTCTTTTATAACCTACTTCAAAAAGCAACTAACTTTTTCAAACTCAATTTTATAATTCCAACAATGCCGCAACGTTTAAAGCGGTCGGTCTTGAAGAACGGGTTAGGCAATAAATTTTTCCATTTCTTATTAAACGAAGTATCGGTAATCTCTTTTTTTAATTAACTACTTTTATTCGCATATCTATTACCCATTTGTATGGTCTAACCAATTCAACAACAAACTCAGTATTCTTATCGCCAGCAATAACTTTTCCTCCACGATGCAAATAATTTATTATTTCCGGAATCTGTGATTCTAAATGAAGTGCGATATAACCATTATTCATTAAGCTATTTTTAAGTTTGGTGTCATCGAATTCATAATTATTCCCTTTAGGATATAATGCTTTAGTTTTGACATCTGTAATTGTACTATCGGTAGAAGTTAAAATAATAAAACAAGAACCGGCAGAATCGCTTTTGGAAAAACTATACGCAACAGCAGTGTTCTTAAATTTTCCTTGCTGAAACGGTTTTAAAAGACTTGATGAGCCACCAAGAGGAATTGGTGTAATTACAGCAGATGCTTTGTGTGTCGGGTCGGAATTATGGAACGATATATCATCAAAGAATGCATTTGGATCTCTACTTTTTTTAATTATTATAAGATCAACAGGTTCTATGCCGATTAAATATTTGCCCGGTGAAACTGAATTAAGTAGAATTGGCGTTTTGCCCTTGAGATATTTATTCTGCATCAAAAAAAAACGATTTTCCTTTCTATTATAAACTTTTGAACTCTCTTCATCTAAATTTCCGGTAGTAGTATCTTTTGCAAAATAAATATTAAGTCCGGTTGGAACAGATGAGATCCATACTTGGTCGGTATGAAGCTGCGGCATCTTTTCAAGTTTTTGTGCAAGACAATAATTATTCTGGAGAATGCACATCATAATCAGAAATAAATAATAACCGAGAATATTTTTCATCTTAACCTCCGTAACAAATGCTGTTGTCTAACGACGTTGCCGCTAATCGGCAGCCCAGAATAAGAATGCCGATTGAAAAGCTACTGCCAATAATTATTAATAATTTTATTTAATAGAACAATGTCACTTGCAATGCTTCACTTTTTTATCCAACCCGAGAATTAGAATAATGCCGCATTGAAAACGCTGTCGGGTGGAAAAGCTGGTTAGGCAATTATTTCTATTTGTTTCCTTTGTCTCCCTTAATTTTATCAATCATATCTTCAATAATTTCTTTGATTGTTCAATAAGTTCTTTTATTCTTTTTTCAAAGATCGATCTCCTTCGCACCTCTTGATTCAAGAAAAGCTATAGTTCCTTCATTATCGCAGTACGAAGGTTTTTTTATCCACTTCAGCAAAGTCATACTTCCAATTGGCATGTTAATATCTGCACCATGCTTTACAAGTGTTTTTGTAATGTCCAAACGTGCATCACCCATGCAAGCTGCTACAACAATCATAGGTTCACCACTAGGAAGCGGCGTATTAACATCCAAACCAGATTGTAATGATGCATCTAATTGATAAGCATTTCCTCTGGTGACTAATGTGTAAAGTTGTTCTTTGTCCATTTCTTCCTCTTTCATTTATGCGTTACTTGTTATGGTAGTAGATATACTTTATGTTTTTAAGTCTGAAACCCAACAAGCACTTTTATTTAATTAACTATAAAACACGGATCTCACAATATTCGGGACAGTATTATTAGTTACATCTATAATTAAAAGAATGAAGACCAAGTAAATATTTTTTTTCGGCTGAACAACAATCGTTTCGGATGGTTGCACCAATCATTAATACAATAATCACATAACCACATCCAATCCAGTACCCCGTAATTATTGTAGAATGCTGTTATTTTATAGTTTGAGCTCCTTCGGCTGCAAATTATACACACTTCTTTACCGTTAGCTTCTCTATTCTTATTTGCATAACCCATAACAGCATTACTTTGTGCATGAATCCCAAGCGAATAACTAGGCAAAGGTAAACGCCATCCATCTACCTTTATAAAAGGATTATCAATACTCTCATTAATACAATTCGCACATAGATATTGAGTGATTTGCAGAGCTTTATCATAAACGTCAATTTCAAAATTTTTACGTGCGTCTTCAGTATTTTGATAAAGTTTATGACTGTCAAGAATAGCAGCATATTTTTGATTGGATTTAATTTCATTTTTGCATTTGTAACAATTCATAATTTCACACCTCGCTTCTAATGTATGGTATAATTATTAATTATCTCACTATGCTAACTTGGTAACAATACATCTATCAAAGAAAGACGATAAACATATTCTTAACTCATACATCTTTTAATGTGTTTGAATTAAATTAATCGAGATAAGGAAATAATAAGTTTTGTTATATAGAAAGTCTTACGACTTATAATTCGCGAGTGGTTATAGGAAAAGATATTTATAATTTGCAGAATCATGGTGGGATTACTCTTTGTTGCAGATGTAATTTAAAATAAAAAAAGGTATCTGTCAAACTGCATGAGCTCATTTCAACAAAATCATTTTCTTTGTTTGAGTAAAATCACCAGCTTGAATCTTGTAAAAATAAATTCCATTAGGTAATTCAGTTGCATTAAAATCCACTGAATATGACCCTACTCCTATTTCTTGATTAACTAATTTTCTAATCTCTTGTCCTATCGCATTATAGATACTCAATCTTACCATTACTTCTTTCGGAACTGTGCCTAGTCAAAAGTCCATCCGCATTAAAAATAATGATTAGGATCTGAAATCGCTATTTTTATATTTCTCAAATTAACTCGTCAAAACTCTGTTTCTTCAAATCAAGAACTCAATTGCAACTTGAAATCGTATTCCTCAGAAAACAACTAGAAATTCTGAATCGATCCAGGAAAAAACTCCAAATTAAGAATCGGGATCGGCTCTTTTTTACTGTAATGAAAAGTATCTTTTCCAATTGGCAGCAAAGCCTAGTGATAATTAAACCTGCCACAGTAATAAATTGGCATCGAAAAGGTTTCAAATTATATTGGAAATGGAAGAGCAGAAGTGAAGGAGGAAGACCTAAAATTCCGCAAGAACAAATCAATCTCATTAAGCAGATGGCTAATGAAAATCCATTATGGGGAGTTCCCCGTATTCATGGAGAGATTCTTAAACTCGGGTTTGATATTTCTGAATCGACAGTCATGAGATATATTTCCAAGAAGAACGGTAGAACATCCGGGCAACGCTGGAAAACATTTCTGAAAAATCATACGGCCGAAATTATCTCAATAGATTTTCTTACTGTACCAACTATTAATTTCAAATTATTACATGTTCTGGTTTTCTTGTCACATCAAAGAAGGAAGATCATTCACTTTAATGTCACTGCTCATCCAACTTCTGAATGGACTACGCAACAACTAAGAAACGCACTACATGATTCTGAAATACCCAAGTTCCTAATTCGTGATCGTGATACTAAATTCGGCAATTTGTTTTCATAAAATGTTTCTGATTTCGGTATTCGTGAGATTGTTACGGCTTATCGATCACCATGGCAGAACGGTTATGTGGAAAGAGTTATTGGAAGTATACGAAGGGAGTTTCTTGATCACTTAATTGTTATCAATGAAAGTCATTTGAGAAAACTTCTAAAGGAATATTTTAATTATTATAATAATCAGCGAACTCATCTTGGGTTGAATAAAGATTCTCCTGAATCGAGAGAAGTTCATGTAATTGGCAAGATTGAGAAAGTTGCTGTTGCCAATGGATTGCATAACTTCTACTTTAGGAAAGCTGCGTAAGTAATTCTCCAGATTATTCTTTCGAATAAAGTCTTAATTGATCTGGGCATTTCCATATCTGTTTTCAGTAAAATTCCTTTCATGAAGAAAAATCTAGAATAATATTAGGTCTTTGCCTCCAGACTTTTCGGGTCACATCGCCGAAAATCAATGCATATTTCAAAATAATTGAGAAATATTAGTTGCGGTTTGAATAATGAATATGGACAGTCTTGTAGCGTGAAATTGTTCTGCAAATTATATTTATTTGAAGAGGTTATTGATAACAATAAATTTTGTTGTAGAATAAAATTGGCTATAGATAATTGTCTTTCCATCGCCGCTGAGAGTGAAACGGCTATCAAGCCCAGGGAATTTAATACTCACAGGAATATCTCTTCCTTCTGGTAAAGAAATTCTGTGAAATTCTGCAGGTGGTGAATCATGATGTCTATAATAGACCTCTTTGTTTGTAAACCAAAGTCCATCAACAGTCCCTTTGAATATTTGTCTTGCTTCTTTTGTCCCTGATAATTTGTATGAGTTCATTGATGTTATCCACAATCCGTTTCGAGTTGTACGATAGTCATTGATCACTACATATTTTGCATTCAATACAGGATATGCAGTGACAGAATCTTCGGAAAATCTCTGAACTTCTTTAGAATTAATTGAACCGATATATTTTATTTGCGATTTCCAAAACGTAAACTCCTTTTCAGTAATCCAGTCAGGCCATGATCCAGATCCTATCAATTTTGACGATCCAGGTTTCTCAGCCTCGGCAATGTAAATCCGACTTGAATCCAAAGACTGACTTAAAGAATTAGCCATATATATAATCCATTTCCCATCTGGAGACCAAGATGGGTAAATACTAAAATACTCATCGAATGTCAGCTTGCGCACATTCATTCCATCACTGTCCATAACATAAATATTACGAATGCCGACGAGATCATCAAGTTCTTTAGAAACAAAAACAATCTGTTTTCCATTCGGTGAAATTTCCGGGAATGCATATTGACGGTCACCAAAAGTAAGTTGCTTAGCATTTCCACTACTCAGGTTCCCAATAAAAATGTCTCCATTTACAGGTTGCGATTCAGAGTATAAAAATCTGTTCCCGTCACTAGAAATTCCATTCATGTAATCATTTCCGGCTCCACGGGTTAATTGTATTGGTTCTCCCCCAGAGGAAGAGATTACCCATAAATTAACATTTCCATTTCTATTTGAAGAGTAAAGAATGTGTCCTGTCGGACTCCAGATTGGGGCATCGGCAATTTTTTTGTCAAATGTAAGTTGTCTGCTCGTTTTCTTCTCTAAATCATAAATCATTATTTCAGAGTATCTCTCAGAAAAAGTCTTAATCCAGGCTATTGATTTACCGTCTGGTGAGTATTTAAATGAATAACGTAGTATTAAATTATATTTACTTGTATCGGAAAATTCAAAGTAATGTTCCGATCCATCAGTTTTTGCACTCCAACATTTTAAAACCCTTTGATTGTTTAAAATTTTATTCTCTTCTGAATACAAAATACGTTGTCCATCAGTTCGCCAATCTTGCAATTCTGCATTTTCTAAGATTACTCTTCCCGGTCCACCTGACGTGGAGACGTTTACAATCTCATCAATATCTTTAGTTGTATTACGGCGAGTATATAAAATTGTGCTTGCGTCTGGTGACAGCATTGCCTTACGTATCTCGCTGGAATCGCTAGTAACTTTTCGCGGTTGGCCTTGAGATGTGTTCATGATGTAGATGCCATATTTCCCTTCGTCAACTTTTGCAGGGAATATAAACCAGTTCCCGTCTTTGGACAAGTTAGCATAGTTTACATCACGAAAGGGAACTGTTAGTGTCCGTGATTTCATTTCGGGATTCAATTGCGGCGCACGTGGAATTACTAAAAATACAATCCCAGAACAAACTAGCAGGAGAACAATAATTGCTAAAAGTCTTTTTTTATTCTTGAGAAACAATTTAAAAGAATTCTGATTTGATTTTTTTAATGTTTTAGTCCTATCAATGGTTGGGTTTAATTGAGCAACTCTATCTTCTTCTTTTTTTATCGTTCTAAGATCAATGACCATATCGTTAATTGTTTGATAACGCTCATCCGGATTTTTTTTGATTGATCTTTCTACTATCTGTTCAACTTCAGAGTAAATGTCATTCCGAATTGTATGAAGCGATTTCGGTTCTTCATTTAATATTGAATAAATTACCGCTTGTTCATACTCACTCTTGAATGGAAGTTCTCCCGTTAACATCTCATACATCACTACACCGAAAGACCAGATGTCGGTTCGATGATCTACTTTCATTCCTCTTGCTTGTTCCGGACTCATGTACGATACTGTTCCAACAGTATCTCCCATGCGTGTCATTTGTGTTCTGTTGGAAAGTTTTGCTAATCCAAAATCTAAAATCTTTACAATACTGTCTTTAGTTATAAAAATGTTCGCCGATTTTATATCTCTATGAATTATTCCATGCTCGTGCGCTTTCTTCAATCCTTCTGCAATTTGTTTTGCAATATCAATTACTTCCTCAATTTTCAATTCTCCATTCGCAATTTTTTCTTTCAAAGTCATTCCTTCATAACATGGCATCACAATGCAAGTTTGGTTGTCTTCTATTTCTATAATATCATAGATCGTGCAAATGTTATGATGATCGAATTGTGAAGCCGCTTGTGCTTCATGGATAAAACGATGTTTTGCATCTTCGTCGCGTGTTAGTTCTGGTGGTAAAAATTTGAGTGCTACGGTACGGTGGAGTTTTGTATCCTCGGCTTTATAAACTACTCCCATCCCGCCTGAACCAATCTTTTCTATTATCTTGTAATGTAAAACGGTTTTACCGATCATATTTATTTAAATATGTTATCTAAAATGATAAACTTTGCTTTCCAGTAATTTTGGCAGTAAACAATCTCTTTGCCATCATTGCTTACACTAAAATCGTAATCCGGTTGTGCATATTCAAAATCTCATCCGTATAAAAACACTTAATTCACGTTAATATCTATATTTTTGCTCACCTAAAATTAATAGAAATAAACCTAACATGATCAAATCTTTCATATTGTTTTGTCTTGGTGTCTTCAAATCAAGAACGCAACTCCAACTGGAAATCATTTTCCTTAGGAGACAACTCGAAATTCTAAATAGAAAATCCAAGAAGATCCAGATAAGAAAGGGTGATCAGCTCTTCTTCCTATTCATTCGAAAAGTCTATAGTAAATGGCGAGATAGTCTGATCATCATAAAACCAGAAACAGTTATCAGATGGCATCGAAAAGGTTTCAACAAGTATTTGCGATGGAAAAGTAAAAATGACGCCGGAAGACCAAAAGTTCCATTAGAATAGATTGAAATCATCAAAAAGATTGCAAACGAAAATCCTATGTGGGGTGTTCCTCGAATACACGGAGAAATTCTTAAGCTCGGTTATGATATTTCTCAAGCTACTGTTTGGAGATATACTCCGAAGGATAAGTATAATAAAACTGGTCAACGCTGGAAAACATTTCTTAAAAACCATGTTTCAGAAATAATTTCCATCGACTTCTTTTGTGTTCCAACTATTAATTTTAAGTTACTACATGTATTAGTCTTTCTCTCTCATGGGAGACGAAAGATTATTCACTTTAATATTACTGCTAATCCAACTTCTCAATGGGCTACTCAGCAACTAAAGAATACTTTCTATGATTCAAAAACTCCTAAATACTTAATTCGAGATCGCGATTGTAGATTTGGTAATTTGTTTAAACAAAGTGTTTCTAATTTTGGTATTCGAGAAATAGTAACCGCATATCGATCTCCGTGGCAGAATGGATATTGCGAAAGAGTTATTGGTAGTATTCGGAGAGAATTTCTTGATCACTTAATTGTTATGAGTGAAAGTCATTTGAGAAAACTTCTGAAAGAATATTTTCATTATTACAACAATCAACGAACGCATCTTGGGTTGAATAAAGATTCTCCGGAATCAAGACAAGCTCAAGTAATCGGTGAGATTGATAAAGTACAAGTTGCTAATGGTTTGCACAACTATTATTTCCGAAAAGCTGCGTAATTAATTCTTTAATTTTAATCTGCGTTAAAAATCTTCACTGATCGACCAAAGGTTATATCTTTTTCGACTAAAACTGTAACAAGACAATAATTTTTTGACAAATTTATGTTAGTACTTCTCGAAATTTTTCGTCCTTATCACTGACTGAAACAATCATTATCTTAATATTCAGTCAAAAATAGAGACGGATGGAATATTGAATATGGACAAGACTACACAGACCCCTTTTAAAAACAAAAACTTCGAAAACAGCATTCTTTTGCTATAGTCGAGGTTTTATTTTTCTATGAGGAGAGAGAGGGAATCTCCTCAGTGCTAAAAATACTGTGTTATTAGCTTAGATATACACCGATTTGAAAAGCTGTGTCCAAAAAGTGACTTAGATTTTATTTTTCCTATCTATATAATATATATCCTCATCAGTAATAGAATTACAGACAATCTTATAATATTTCTGCTTTTGACATGCGGATCAAATTTTGAATATGGAAACGTCGGCAAAGAGGTATGCAGTCCACATAATCCAAATTTCGTTTTATTATACCTTGTCATTTTTTGACCTGAAAGTGTTTGTAATTTTAATCAACTCCAAGAAAAGGCAAGATGTGATCTGCGCTCTCATATATTTAGCGAAACATAAGTGTAGCCACCCTCCTAAAATCTGACCCAAAAAGAAAGCACCTACCAATATGGGGAATGTGATAAAGCGCCATCCTAATCCTGAAAAGATTCGAAGAGCTATTACTATGGGAACGGGGATATGAACTGACAGAAGCCATTGTCTAGAAAATTTTCTTGTATTTGCTCTCCAATAGCCAAAAGGTATATTTAAAATAAAAACAATGATGGTAACACTGAAGAGGTTCATAATATTTACTTACATTTATAAATTATTATTTCTTATTAAATCTTTTTGTTTTTAAGTGGCATACCGAATATCCATGTTATGTTAAAAGTGACAACCATCAGCTTTTATAAAAATTACAATGCGGAACTTCCCAAGAAGGCACACCAAAAACTGGTAAAATTCTTTAGATAAAATTAATAACATCTGGTAATGTATCTGAATAATAAAAATTAATTCTCTATTGTCTTAAACCAATCATGAACTTGAGTATAATCAATCCCTTTTTGAGTATAATGAAAGTACTCATTCGTTTTGGGTGAGTATTCATAATCTTTAGACCAAGCTTTATGATTAATTATAACCTCATCAATAGCCGATAATATATAATTAAGTTCTTGGTTTGTCATAGTCGGATGAAGTGAAAAACGGACCCATCCCGGTTTCTCAGAGAAATCCCCTTGGTCAATTTTATCGGTAATCTTTTTTGAACGTGTTGGATCAACATGTAATAAATAATGTCCGTACGTTCCCGCGCAAGAACAACCTCCGCGCATCTGAATTCCATATCGGTCATTTAATAATTTCACCATCAAATTATAATGAACATCTTCTACATAAAAAGAAAAAATACTAAGTTGTTTTTTTTGTTCTTGATCAAGAAGATGCAGTGAAGGAATCATCTTTAATTTGTTAAATGCAATTTTGCGAAGTTCTTCTTCACGGGCTAAAATATTTTCTACTCCCATTTCTTCTTTAAGCTTTATTGCAAGCGCTGCTTTTATTGCTTGTAAAAATCCTGGAGTTCCCCCATCTTCACGCAGTTCAATGTCATCAATATATTTATGTTTACCCCATGGATTAGTCCAATCTACAGTTCCACCACCAGGATTGTCAGGCACTTTTCTATTATATAAATTAGAATCAAAGATCATAATGCCCGGAGAACCTGGTCCACCAAGAAATTTGTGAGGTGAGAAAAATATTCCATCCAATTTTTCTTCTGGATTTTTCGGATGCATATTAATATCAACATAAGGTGCAGATGCTGCAAAATCTATCAAACATATTCCGCCATGTTTATGCATAATCTTTGACATCTTATAATACTGTGTTGCTATCCCTGTAACATTAGATGCAGCCGTGAATGATCCTATCTTAAATTTTCTATCCTTATGTAATATTAATAGAACCTCTAGAAGATCCAAATTGACTTTACCTTGCTCGTCAATACCAATGATAACGACATCGCAAATTGTCTCTAACCAAGATGTATGATTTGAATGGTGTTCCATGTGAGTAACAAATACAACTGGTTTTTCACTTGCTGGAATTGAAGTGAATTTATAAAGTTGTTCCGGATAGTGAAGGCCAAGTATTCTTTGAAACTTATTTATTGCCGATGTCATTCCATAACCAGAAAAAATTATTACATCTTTTTTATCTGCATTTACATGTTTTTTGATTATCTGTTTTGCCTCAGAATAAGCTTTTGTCATTACTGAGCCGGTTTCACTCAATTCGGAATGTGTATTTCCAACAAATGGATAAAAATTATTGATTAGGATTTTTTCGATTGGATAATATAATCTGCCGCTTGCTACCCAATCAGCATAAACTATTTTCTTCTTCCCATAAGGAGAATTAAATTCCTGATCAATTCCTATTATCTCATTCCTGAACTTTAAAAAATATTCTTCTAGGTTCATTTAGCACCTAATTTTTATGAATCATTATTTGACAGAAGACAATCTTAGTGCCATAGTGAAATTTTATGAAAAAGAAGGTATTTGTGAAGCAATGAAACAAATTGTTTCATTCAAGTATTGCTCTTTTGGATAATTCTTAAAAAAGGGGATTAATGTGGATTTTTAGATTAAAATAGTGTTCCAGTCGGTTGAAACAGTTGAACAATTATTTCTTTTGGATTCCGAATTGTTTCATTTTTCGCCAAAGTGTACTTCGCCCGATATTAAGTTCTTTGGCAACCTTGGATTTGTTCCAGTTATTTCGATTGAGAGAATTGAGCAGATTTTCTTTTTTAATAAAATCTTCCTGTGAATCGTTGGAGGCAGTAATTGATAAAGCATCATTCACAATTTGGATGATATTTGGAGGCAGTTTAGATACTTCTATCTTGCTTTTATTATTTGTTCTTACAAAACTAAATTCAATTGCGTTTTCTAGCTCTCTTATATTACCAGGCCAGTTGTAATTTAATAATATGTCCAGAGCTTTTTCCTCGATTTCAGCAATTGGTTTTTTATAGAAAAGCGAAAATTTTATTAGAAAGTGTTTAACCAAAGGAACAATATCTTCTTTTCTTTCACGAAGAGGGGGAATTTCGATTGGAATTACATTTAATCGGTAGAAAAGATCTTCACGAAATTTTCCAGTAGACAATGCTTCTTTTATATTTACATTCGTTGCAGCAATAATCTGAACATCGGTGTGGCGGGTAATAGATTCTCCGATTCTCTCAAACGTACCTTCTTGAAGAACGCGAAGCAATTGAATCTGCATATGCGTTGACATCTCAGCTACTTCATCTAGGAATACTATTCCTTTATCAGCAAGCTCAAATCTTCCCACACGATCTTTTACTGCATCTGTGTAAGCTCCTTTTACATGGCCAAATAGTTCACTCGCTAAAAGAGTAGAAGGAAAAACCGAGCAATTTATTTTAATAAACGGAAAATCTCTTCGGCTTGAAAGTTTTTGAATAGCATTTGCAACAAGTTCTTTCCCAGTGCCTGATTCACCACGGATGAAAATGGGTGCGTCGGTTTCTGAAATCTCTGTAATTAATTGAAAAATATCTTTCATTACCTTACTGCGTCCAATCATTCCGTGGAACTTCGATTCTTTCTGAAGATCTTTTCCTAATGCTTCATATACACTTATATCTCTAAAAGATATTATGCCTCCTGAAGGTTCATTATCATTATTGTATAATACCGCTGCATTGAGTTTTATTGGTTTTGTAGTATTGTTAGATGTTTTAATCATCGTATCAAAATCATAAAGATTATTTTGAGATTTGAAGACTAATGAAAGCGGGCAATCAATTAAACATTTTTTTGAACGGAATACATCTTTACAATATTTACCTATGATTTCATTGGGGGTATAACCTGTAATACGTTCAGCAGCTTTGTTAAAGAAGTTGACTTTAAAATCTTTATCAACTGTAAATACTCCTTCGGCAATTGAATCTAAAATATGATCTTTTAAGTTATCGCTAATTGGCATTTTTGAACATTTCTTTTATTAGTAAAAATACCAAAAAATATTTAGCTGCTCTAACAGAAATATTTAGCATTACGTTAAATGAACCTAGTCATTCAAGAGCAAGTAATTCTAATTTCAACAAAAGAATTAACGAAAGCGAGCAATCAACTCTGTTTATTTTATCCATTCTTGGATAGAACAACAAGGTGACTCTTTGACGGTCGATTTTTTGTTTCGGTAATAATTTTAAGTCCGGCTTTATTTGCCAAATCATAAATGCCACCCTTCGCAACATAGCTTTTATAATTTTTATAATGATCCGATCCAGCAGTAAACTCAATTACTTCATTCAGCATACTCCAAAAGCCGCTTGGTTTCGGAACAAGATAATCACCAAGAATAATTTTATTGGCAACTTGAGCTATTTCATTTAGGAGATTCATTCTATCGTTTTCACCAACTTCGTGAATAACGTAAGTTATAACCGCATAATCAAAATGTTCTTTCCCTATCAAGATTATCTCATTAACGCTCTTATGCTGAAACGAAATTTTGTTATTTTGATGTTTTGCTAAAGTATAATTAGCTCTTTCAATATTTCGTTTTGATAAATCAATTCCTAAAACCGATTTACATTTATCTGAGATTAAAAAAGCGAAACGTCCTGTTCCGCAGCCGACATCAATAATCGTCGAGTTCGGTTCTATGAGGTTTTTAATCTGCCCGAATAACATATCCTGATTCGGCGCAATAAATTTATCGTAGAACCATCCGTCGTACCAATGATCTTTGTTAATGTTTTCCATTTTCACACTAATGATTACTAACAGCCGCCAACAACACGTTTTGTTTGTTTATTTCCCATAGAACCTTGTTTTAATTTATTCTCTTTGATCAGTATAGGTAATACTTGCCTTGCCTTTGTTCTAAATCTATAAGTATCAGCATCATGTTGATTGGTGGTCTGTCCTGGCATTTGAAAATTTAGAATTTCTGTCTGGAATTGTTTAAATCCACCTTGAAGGAGATAGATTTCAGTGTATCCTAATTCGTTGGCAAGAACAGCAGCTTTCTTTGCGGTAATCTCATCGTTTGCTAAGAACACATTTATTTTACGTCGGACGGTTAATAATTTATGGGCATCCTTTTCAAAAAGATTTTCAATATTGACGCGAGTGGATTTAGGTAAACTCAAAGCATCAAATTCCTTTTGGGAACGTAGATCTATTAGTTGAAGATTTGGATCATCGTCTATTAATCTAAAAGCTAATTCATCGCTGTCCATTGTGTTTACCGTATAAGATGTTACATATTCTAAATTATTAACCTCTTTCAGCATCATCTCTTTTCTATCCGGAAGAGCAAAAGCAGAGAGAGCCAAAATCAACGCTATTGCGGTTAAACTATAATAAAGCGGTTTAGAACTGAACTCCGGATTCGATTTTCTATTCACCTTATTTTCTATTAAGGATGTTACCCAAAAAGCCCCAACGGCGACAACAGTAAGAAGAAATGCAAAAAGAGATTGAGACATTCCAAGTGTTTCAAACATTCTTGGACTTCCCCAATTAGCTGATTTATATAATCCTTCGAATAACGGATAACCTTCAGCAAAAACAAAAACACCAATGAATGAACCGCCAACAAAAATCATTGCATCAATTTTCCCAATAGCCGCTGCACAAACACTTGTACCCGGGCAAAAACCGCCAACGACAAATCCAAGTCCCATAATTAACCCGCCGACAATAGCAGACCATAGGAAAGTTGGATTAACATAAACAAGACTAATATCTATTAAACCCCAATGGTTAAAAGCTATCACACCAATCATAGCTACAACGCCGGCTGTAAAGAAAACTCGTAATACTGTAAAGTCGTATCCATAAAATAAACCGACAAGTTTTTTAGATGTAGAAAACCCGGCTTGTTCAAGAACAAAGCCGAAAGCAACTCCAATAAAGAGAGCTACAATAAAATTGAGTTCGTTTCCAATAACTTCGGGTACTAACGGTGCCATAATTAATCTCTCCTTACTTTATATCCAAAGTTTTCTGAAAAAATAAGCGAAAGCATAAGCCCCGCCAAAAATTGCGATCATAGTTATTATTCCGCCTGTAGAGAGAACTGCCATGCCGCTCAAAGCAGCGCCGCTTGTACATCCTCTCCCAAGTTGTGCACCAAATCCAAACAGAGCACCACCGACTAAAGCCCCGATTATTCTAATTCTAGTTGTAGACTTGGAAGAATGTTCAAGTTGAAATTTGAGGCGGTTAGAAATTAATCCGGATATAAACGCTCCGATTACAACACCTATTATTTCAAATACGAGCCAATTTTGTAATGGATTACCGGGATGTTCTTCACTGTATTCTTTGTAGAACTTTGTATTTGAGGTATGAGTTGGATCGACAGTTTCTACAGAAGCAACAACAACACTTTTAACCGCACCGCTTGCACCTAATCCTCTTCCTGTGATATAAATTGTTATCAATAAAACTAAACCGAGTAGAACTCCGGCTAGATAAGGGTTCATATATTTTGTTTCATTCATGTGCTACCTCAACTTCATTTTTTTTCATTTATAGTTATTGATTGTTCCGTAGTATTGTGCCCGTGACCGTCTTTTTCTAATTCTTCATAACCGGTTATCATCGCTTTTAGATTTGATGTAATTGTAGCACCGGTTGTAATTAAGTAAAGATGGACAATAACAAACGCCATCAAAAGAAATGCACCTGCTGTATGGAAGAGCGCTATAACATTTATTGAATCAATATTCAATCCTTCGATTGTTGCTTTCTGCGGATACCGATAAAACATATATAACAATCCAGAAATAACCATTGTCGGAATTACCATTATTTTTAAACCCAAGTAAGTAAGTTTTTGAAGCGGATTCAATTTGCTCAATACAGTCTTCTTTGTCGGATGGGGGGCATTCTTAAAAATTCCAAAAAGATAATAATCAATCTGTGCTTTTAAATTCTTTGAGGTCGGAAGATATTGTTTCCATTCACCTGTTGAAAAATGCCAAAAAATTGCGAACACAATCAAAACGATAAATGAATATGCCGCAATGTTATGATACCTAACTGCATTTTGATATCCGAAGAAGTTTATTGAACCGTGAATTTCGAATCCGGTTGCAGCTAAAAAGAAGATTAGAATTGCCTGCATCCAATGCCAGAACCGTTCAAATGATCTATAGATATACACTCTCTGTTTCATTATCATCCTCTTTTTTTCAATTTACGTGAAGAATAAATCCTAAAACCGCCATGAAAAAAAATAACAAGAAAGGAAAGAACTAAAACTCCTTTACCAGTGGTTTCAATTACCGAACTAAAATCTCTTGCCGGCATGTAAAAATCTTTTAATCCAGCAAGACGGCTATTATCTCTTGTATGGCATTCGGTACATTTCACTGTATTTTCTTTTGAAGAAACCATATGATTAATAGGCCAGTACATTTCAGTTTGAATGAAAGAAACTTTTCCACTGAACGGAAGATTAACTTCTTTCATTCCAACTGCCGAAGCTGTCTGCCAATTAAAATCTTTCCATAGAGCACCTTCACCTTTTTTCTCCGCGTAAAGTTTTGGCTGAATTAGTATTTTGTTTACAGGATCAAATGGTAGCTGAGCTCTGTGAATTTTTACAGGAATAATTTTAGAATCAACATCTCTATAAGAACCATTGAGAGTATTCATTACAAGAGGTTTAGTTGTGTCTGCAACTTTATCCCCTAAAAGATAGTGTTCTGCTGTACCGTTGAACCAAATGTAATCGGGTTTAAGATTTTTACCCCACTTAAAATTTCCTTTTATGGAAAGGTAAGTGTGATTTCCTTCTGCATCATCTTCTTCAAATGGTTGGCCGTCTTTTAATTTTCCTGCAGTTGACCAATTCCAATCGGTTTTTGTCGCATTGACTTTTGCATACACTGGGATGTGACAAGTTTGACAAGCAATTTTTAAAGTATGTTTATTTAGAATCGCATCGTCGTGCGGTGTTTCTGTATGGCACTCTTCGCAAGTTGCGCGGTTTCTATTATTTGAAGCAAGCGAATATAATTGTCCGCTAATAATGTGATGTTCTGTTTTGTGGCAATCAACGCATTGAAGATTCGTTCCATCTATGCCCATATGTATATCAATCGATTTTGTCGGATCAAACATTGATTGTTCCAAATCCCCATGTTTAACATTATTACCACCACCTCCAAAGAAATGACATACACCGCAATTCGAGCGTTTAGGATTTCCAACATGCTGGGCAATGTTAGCAAAATCTAAAGTAGGTTCCGGTGCTCCTCCTTTTTCCTGTGCCTTTGCATAAGTCTCTGTATTGTCGTGACAGACAAGACAGTCAACATTATTCTGGTTATTGAAATCAAACGTCTTGGATGAATTCATTCCATAACCGATATGGCATTTTGCACAACTGAGTTCATTTCCCTCAGTTCCAATACAAAAATTATTTATCGCGTTTTTCTTACCAAGGTAAACAATGCCTCTTCCCTTTATATACGTCGGCTCTTCCCAATTCCAGTGATTGGATTGTATGACTTCTTTGGCTCGTTCATTATGACATGAATTACAAGCTTCTGTAACTTGTTGAGGAGAAATAAAATTCTTCCGGAGAGCTGCAAACTTCGTATGATCTACAGAAGGAGTTATTTTTTTAGAATACTTTTCTTTAAGCAACATTAGGTTAGTCTGATCTGTCTCTTTAGAGGATAGAACCGTAATAGCACTTATAATAACTAAACCTATGATGATGAGTGAGACAACTATTTTTTTCATTATGATATTCTGTTTCTTTTATTGGTTGTTTTTTTCTTAATCATTAAAGATTATTATTACTTTTTTAGATTTTTTTTATTGCCTTATACTTTTGCTTTGTTAACTTTATCAGTGCCTTTGATCATCGGGCACAGAGTAGAAAGTGCCGCCGCAGCGCCAATGGTAAAACCGGATATCTTCAAAATTTTTCTTCGAGAAATTGAATCCATTTTTACCTCGAAATGGATTTAATTAATTCTTTGATAGTACCACATTGAGAATATTTTGAATAGACTTCGCAGCTTCTGCAGTCTCGATTATTACATACATTGCTGTGATCATAACTCCAGCAAGGTGAATGAGTCCCGTTGAATGCTTTACAATTTTTTCTTTCCTCTTCAGAACACTTAACGATATCCCAACACGGAATCAGTGAGTAAATGGTTTTTATGCCATTTATACTGATCTTAGCTTCATTGATCGCATTTCTGATACACTGAATACGTTCAATATCGACTTTTGAAAAGAGTCTTTGGTTGGATTTATTTTTATATGGGATGAATAAACTTTCCCGTTCATACATTCTAAGTGTATGAACCGAAATATTCAGCAATCTTGCCGCAGTGCTCATAGAGAAAATTGGTTCATCTTGAGATATATTTAAATTATTCATACTTATCTGATTGTTGATATTTATAAATATCAACTTTGTTGCCAGAAAAAAGTCTTAACATTTAATTTGAATTAAGATTAAAATCGAAGAAATGTTTTATTATTGAGAAAAAGAAAAAATAATTTCTTTCTTTTAGAAATAAGAAGAGGTTTAGTCTTTATAGAATTTAAGAAGAGTTTAACTATTCGAAGATTAACTTTCTTCAATAAAATGTAAGATTTTGTTATGATCTATCATCAGATAAAATGGAAAAGCTGTCACGAAAATATATTCTATGACAGCTTTCATTTATTAATTATGGTGATCGCATTGATGACCGTCTTCGTGATGGTCGTGTTGCTTATGCTGATGGCATGATTCACCTGAATCAACCAATTCACCTTTTATAAATTCTTCCACGAGATTCATCACATCTCCATCGCATCCTCTATAAACAGTGATGCCATGACTATTCAAAACATTAACGGCACCACCGCCCATATTGCCGGCTAACATTACTTCAACACCCATTTCTCTAAGGATTGATACGATATTCGACTTACAACCGCATCCTTGTGGTGATTCGACTATTTCAGATTTGGTAATCTCATTGCCATCAACTGTAAAAACTGTATAATATTCACAATGTCCAAAATGGGCATCTACAATATTAGTTTGTGTTGTCGGTACTGCAATCTTCATTTTACTTCTCCTTTTTATTATTCTGTTTACATCTTTTGCCTTGGTTGTCATTCTTTTTACATTCTCTTTTTATTTCAGCTTCACACTTACCACACTTAATAAGTATTTTTTCTTTTACTTGTTTTGGAAGTTCATCTCCAATCTTTATCGCTTTACCATTCAAGATTGCATCAATGACTTTTTTCCTTCCGTTTTCTACAATGCGTCCGAATGTCGCTCTGGATATTTTCATCTTTGTAGCAGCTTGCTCGTGTGAATGTGCGAGATAATCGGCTAATCTAAGGGATTCCAATTCATCAATCTCAAGTGTTATCTCTTCCAACTGAGACAATGGAATGGCGCGCGGTTTAAAATAGTAAGCAGTGGGGTTGCATTTTACTTTTCTGTATTTTTTTGGTCTTGGCATATTTTTTGTTTATGAGCATATGCTCATAACAAAATTATATCTTATTTTTAGATTATGCAAATGTTTATTTTTCGTTTAATCATAAAATGGTTTTTACAAAAGGATTGGTTTACTAAAATCTCTTCCGATTTTTAAGCATCTAACTAAATAATTCTTCAATAAAGAAGAATATTGTGAATGATTGTGATCATAATTATAGAATAAAGAGTAGTAATTATAGAAACTAAACAGCTTTTAGTTTAGTGTTAAAAAATAAAATCGTAAAATTAGTCAGTAATGGAACCGAGAGAAAAATAAATGAAAAATAATGCTGCATTACACTCTGATAAGACTAAATCATTATGTATAGAAATCCCATTAATGGTAAATACTTATGATATAGATGTTGCCGGACATGTAAACAATATAGTTTACATCCGCTGGCTTGAAGATATGCGCAACGAATTTTTTTCACAAAACTTTTCCCTCGAAAAATTGCTGGAGGTTGATCACTATCCGGTTGTCATTTCAACAGATGTAAAATATAAAAAACAAATAAAGCTTTTTGATAAACCGGTCGGAGAGATTTTTCTCCATAATTATTCCCACGGCATGTTTGTCTTTAAAGCTGAAATAAGTATTAATAACCTTATTGTTTTTATGGCGACTCAAAAATGTGTACTAATGAATTTAAAAGACCATAAAATGTTCAAGGGAAATATTTATGATCTGGTTAACCGTATTTTATAACTTAAGCTTGAATACTTCTTTAATAAAATAAATCAATAACAAATAATGAAATAACTATGAATACTAAGAATTTGGGTTTTAACACAAAACTAATTCACAGCGGACAATTTGAAGATCAATTTGGAAGCGCAACTATACCAATTTATCAGACTTCAACTTTTAAATTTAAGAACGCACAACACGGCGCAGATTGTTTCTCGGGTGCAAGTGATGGATATATTTATACGAGAATTTCTAATCCAACTATCCGTGCCTTAGAAAAAAATATTGCGGAGTTAGAAAATGGTTTTGATGGAATTGCAACTAGTTCCGGTATGTCTGCGATAACAAGTGTTTACATGGCTTTACTAGGAGCAGGTAGCCATATAATCAGCACTGCTTCAGTTTATGGCCCGGCAAGGGGTGTATTAGAAAAAGATTTTTCCCGCTTCGGAGTGGAAGCTGATTTTATAAGTACTACGGATATAAATAAAATTGTTTCTTCAATAAAAAAGAATACAAAAGTGCTTTATATTGAAACTCCCGCTAATCCAACTATGGAGATTACCGATATTAGGGCATGTGCAGATATTGCAAAGAAGAATAATTTAATTTTAGTAGTGGATAATACATTCGCTACACCTTATTTACAAAAGCCATTAGACCTTGGTGCGGATGTAGTTCTTCATTCTGTTACCAAATTTATTAACGGGCATGCTGACATCGTAGGAGGAATTGTTGTTACTAAAGGGAAAGAATTATATGAGAAGGTTCGTCATTCGATGGTTTATATGGGCTGCAATATGGATCCTCATCAAGCATATCTAGTTATACGTGGATTAAAAACATTAGCCCTTAGAGTAGAACGATGCCAAGAAAATGCTCTAAAGGTCGCTCGTTTTTTGGAAAGCCATCCAAAAATTGCTTGGATAAAATATCCCGGACTCGAATCACATCCGCAATTCATATTAGCAAAAGAACAAATGAGCGGTTTCGGGTCAATGACGAGTTTTGGTGTAAAGGGCGGTCTTGAAGCCGGCCGAAAATTAATGGATAGCGTTCGCTTAGCAACTTTAGCAGTATCATTAGGTGGCGTTGAAACTCTTATTCAGCATCCAGCATCAATGACTCACGCAGCTGTTAGTAAAAAAGATAAAATTAACGCTGGTATTACTGATGATCTTGTTCGTTTATCCGTAGGGATTGAAGACGTTAATGATATTATTGCCGACTTAAGTCAAGCATTAGAAATTGTATGAAGATTGTTTGAGTCTATAAAATGAACATCAAATCAGTGTTACTTATTTTATTTTTTATAGTCAGCAGTATTGCTGCTCAAAATAATTTGCTCACAGGTAGAGTAACAGATTCCAAAAATGGTAACGTCGTTCAAGGAGCTGTAGTTTATATTTCTAACAATTATAAGGCTTATACAAATAATGATGGTTACTACACAATAAAAGATATGCTGGGGGGCAATTATAATTTGGTAAGATTGATAAAACTTCTGTAGCGAATGGTTTGCATAATTACTATTTCAGAAATGCTGCTTAATTAATTCTCCATAAGTTTCATATCAATTTAAATCTTATTTGACCCATCAAAAGTTATATTCTTTTCGACCAAAGTTGTAACCAGTAAAAAATATTTCACAAACTTCTCCTTTTACTTTTTTTTATTTCTCGTTCTTCTCACAGATGTCAGCAATAATTATTTGAAAATTCGAACAAAATCAGAGATGGATTTAATTTTGAATATGGACAGTTTCTCTTTATATCATTAAAGAATTACTTGGTCATGAGGATTTAGCAACAACACAAATTTACTCTCACCTCCAGCAGCAGAATTTGAAAGATGCAGTAAATCTAATATAAAAAAGCCGCCCGAAGGCGGCTCTTCTATCATTGGAGTGAAGTAATGTTCCGTAAAATTACTTCATCAACAGAAGTTTTTTCGTAGCTGAATAATTTGGAGTGACTATCTGGTAGAAATATACTCCGGAAGATAGTTTACTTGCATTGAAATCTACTTCATAGGTTCCAGCAGTTTTATCTTCATTAACCAAGGTAGCAACCACTTTTCCCAATCCATCATATACGCTTAATTTGACATGTGAACTCTTCGGCAAAGAAAACTTAATATTTGTCGTAGGGTTAAAGGGATTTGGATAATTTTGCAACAAATAAAATTCCGTTGGCAACTCTTTTAACTCCTTAATATCAGTTGGTAGTTGAGTAAATCCTAACTTTGCTAAAGTTAAATTATCAAGAGGTTCTGCATAATACATATGGATGTTATTAACATTAGAAGTTATATAACGCCATTTACTTGCATCTGTAACTGCTGCATTATTTACATCACCATCATAAGTAGCAAAATCAAATTTCAAAGAAGTTTTCCAATCTTTTGGAATAGGCACAACGCCAGTTGGAGTGGATACAGTTTTCCCAGCTTCATTCCATTTTGTCATTGTAATTTTACGGTCGGTATTATACTCTTTAATTGCTGCAACATTTCCACCCAAGTCAACATGGCAATCCGTGCAAGTTCTTGCATTCTTCTGGATTAAGTGACTTCTAAATGGGGCGATTATTACATCAGTTTTACCATTATAAGTAAATGTCATGAATGTTCCACTTGTTATCTTCCCATTTCGCTTTACTAAAAGTTCAAATCCTTTTATTTTTTTCATCGCTCTGTTTTTACCGGTAGCAATCAACGTTTCAAAGTGGCAGTTTGTGCAAGATACGATTGAGGTTGTATGACAAGCCAAACAATCTACATTACCATTTTTGACGTGAGTATCGTGAGATGTATTCGACGAAAGACGATTTATTGGATGACAATCAGTGCAACTTGCTTTAGAAGCGCCGGTATCTAACCAAGACTTATAAGTTTTTCCATCACCATGCATTTCATCTTGTTTGTGACAATCCATGCATTTCATCCCTCGCTTACGATGAACGTCCCCGTTTGCATCTGCATCCGGATACATTTGTTGTTCATAAACTTGTCGGTTGTGACAATTTAAGCATGTTTGTTGCGTTACTCCAAGTCCCTCGGCAAAATTATGACAATCATTACAACTTGGCGCATAGGTAGCTGAATTGATCGCGCTACCATCTGGTAATTTTTCTGTTGTTGAATGACATTTAAGACAAGCAAGATCCTTCATGGCAATGCCGGTTATTAGTTCCATCCCTCCGTTTTCCTTCGCATAAGCTGTGCTTTTTCCTGCCCTAGTTGCATGAAGACCAGTATCAAAATAAGTCTGTGCATATATAGAGGAGGTTAGACATATTATAAATAACAACGTAAAAATTCTTTTCATAAATATTCTCCTTAAGCTAATTAGTATTCTGAGAGTAAGTTTTGATTATTTGATATGCTTTATTTACTTCCGAATTGTTCGGATTTGTTTTTAGATAATCATCCAAATATTTCAATGATATTTTTACATCACAGTAAAGCCACAAAATACCCAACGCTAATTGTTTCTCTTCTGCTTCAAAATGAATTTCATCATTTTCAATTTCGTAAATAATTTCGGGACAAGGACAGTCATCTGCTTTCAAGTCTGTATTAGTTATAAATGCAATATCTTCTTCCACTAATCCGCAAAATTCAGCAAGAGCTTTCTCAATTTGGAAAATTCTTACATAACAGATTATCATCTTTTTTCGAATAGCTTTTGAAATACCTGATTTTGCGATAACACTTTCATAAGTATTAACTGCTTCAGTGTAGTTCCGTATCATAAAATAATGGTTTGCTAGCATTTCACTCATAGTAATTGAA
Source organism: Ignavibacteriales bacterium (assembly GCA_026390775.1). NCBI lineage: Bacteria > Pseudomonadati > Ignavibacteriota > Ignavibacteria > Ignavibacteriales > Ignavibacteriales bacterium. Next base: position 25,635 of record JAPLFF010000004.1, read on the forward strand.
TGACGCAATTTTTTTGCCAATTATTTCGTAAGAATTATAAATAGAAATGAGCTTTTGAAGAATTATTAATACAACGAACTGTTGCAGTCTTTCGGTAAGTCTTTGTTATTATTAAATGTTGAGAATGAATGCAACATGATGCTGCATTCATTTTGTTGCGTCAGTTAATCCCAATAGATTTGAGCTTGCGCCAAAGTGTGGTTCTGTCTATCCCAAGTATTTCAGCAACTTTAGATTTATTCCATTTTTGCTGATTTAATAGTTCAATTAATTGAGCGTTGTTTGCATCTAAGATGTTTTTAACATCTCTGTTCTTCTTTTTGCACTTTATCGATCCACGAATCTTTGTGGGCAAACAGCAAATACAAAGACTCCCGTCCCGTTTGGTTTTGATCAAAGCATATTCAATAATATTTTCCAATTCTCTAACATTTCCCGGCCAATTCCAATTGATAAGTAGGTCTAAAGCATCTTCATCAATTCCCTCTACCTTTTTCTGATATACAAGAGAATATTTTTTAATGAAGTGATTTGCCAGAAATGGAATATCTTCTTTCCGATTTCTTAAGGGTGGTATTTCAATTGGGACTACATTCAATCTGTAATATAAATCTTGTCGAAACTTACCATTCTTTATTGCTTCATCAATAATAATATTAGTTGCACTTATGATTCTTACATCAACATTTTTTGTTAGTGTTTCACCAACTCTTTCAAAAGAACCGCTCTCAATTACACGTAAAAGTTGCGGCTGCATTTGCAACGGGAGTTCTCCAATTTCGTCCAGAAATATTGTGCCTTTATCCGCGTATTCAAATCTGCCAATTCTATCTTTATGTGCATCTGTAAATGCACCTTTTACATGCCCGAATAATTCACTTGCTAATAGGTTTTGTGGTATCACAGAACAATTTACTTTTACAAAATTCTTTGCTTTCCGTTTGCTAAGTGTTTGAATTGCATTAGCTATCAATTCTTTTCCGGTTCCGGTTTCTCCGTGAATAAATACTGGAGCATCAGAGGCAGATATTTCTTCTATTAAACGAAATATTTCTTGCAGCTCCTTCGTTGTTCCAATCATGCCCATAAATAAATTATCGCTACTTAAAATGCTTTCGATCTTTTTTAGAATTGTTACATCCCTAAAGGAGATTACACCGCCAATGGGATAATTATCTTCATCTTTTAGTATTGCCGCATTCAATCTAACCGAAACCGGCTCCGAATTATTACATTGAATAGAAGTGTCAACATCATACACGTTTTTCCCGTTTTGAAGAACATTCGCAATTGGACAATCAGTAAAACAAAAATCGGATTTGAATATATTCTTGCAATAATTGCCAATAACTTTTCCTTTCTCAAAACCGGTTATTTTTTCTGCTGCTTCATTAAAGAAAGTAATCTTGAAATCTTTATCAACTGTGATAACACCTTCTGCGAGAGAATTCAAAATCACATTATTTTTATTATTGTTTAAATCCATAGCTTAATTCACGTTTATTATTAAATAAACTCCGCTGAGTATAACAAGAATTCCGCAAATTCTTTTTATCCATAAAATTGTTTTGGATCCTTCACTCCAATCTAGATATTTCTGGACCTTCCCGGTTAATGTTCCGGCACCAACTATTACTGAACAGTGCCCTATTCCAAAAGCGAGTAAAAATATTATCGCAAGAAAATAATTTGTTTGAGCAGTCTGAAATACTATTCCAAGAACCGGAGCCATATAAGCAAATGTGCAAGGGCCTAATGCTAACCCAAAAAGTAATCCAAGAATCAGTGCGGCTAATAATCCTTTTGTCTTGGTTTGCTTTAATCCTCTATTCCAATTAAGCTTTATTATATCAAGAAGATAGAGTCCAACAAGAAAGAATATTCCGGCAACAAGATAATTGCCCACACTTCCAATATCTCCCATTAACCTTCCAAGCGAAGCAGTTATTATACCAATCACCGCTATCGTTATTAAAATTCCAACTGCAAACACCAACGAAATATAGAAGGTTCTTCTTAAAGATATCTTCCCTTGTGAACTGATAAATCCAACTACAAGAGGAATGCTGGATAAATGACATGGCGATAAAAGTATTGATAAAACTCCCCAGCCGAAAGAAGCAAGAACGGCAATTAATACAGAACCGTTCATTGCTTCATATAATGAATTAAATATCCCGTCAATCATATTATCCCTTTTTGTTAATCGGCTTTATCCCTTTTTCTTGCAGAAGTTTATCTATTTCCTTCTCCGGATAGAATCCTTCATGACGAAAAAACTCTTTCCCTTTTTCATCAAGAAATACTTGTGTAGGGATTAACTTGATACCATATTTTTCGGCATAAGGTCTTTGCTCTTGTGTCCAGACGTCATAAAAAATAACTTTTACCAGCTCACCATACTTTGATTCAATTGCTCTCATTACCGGCTGCATTTGTTTGCACGGAATACAGTTCACTGAACCAAGTTCAATAAATGTTACTTTCGGGTTGGTAGTTTCTTTCTTTGTTACTTTTGAACCCTGAGCTGAAAGATTCGTAATGATAAATGTTGTAAATAATAGAGCGACAATAATTTTTTTCATAATTAGTTTCCTTGTCTTAACCATTCAAGTATTTTTTCTTTTGTTGGGACGATACCGGCGCTGACAACTTTTTCGTTTATTACCAAACCCGGCGTTGCAAGAATTCCATATGTAATGAATTCTTGTATCTCTGTTACTTTTTCCACCGCAGCGTCAATCTGGTTTTCTTTAACAACAGTTCTTACTATTTCTTCCAAAGTTGTGCATCTTTTGCATCTTGTGCCTAGGACTTTTACTGAAACCATTTCTACCTCAATTTAGATTTAATATGTAAGCAACTATTTCATTTATCTTTTCTTCCGTTACCGGAGTCTTACCTTTTACAATTTCAAAATCAGTCGTGTTGATATGTTTGTAATTAGCAATGCCTCTTTGCTTCAAAGTCTCTTCCGCGCAGTTTATCGGGCAGCCATCCAGCACTATTATGTTTGAATATTCTTCTTTGGATTTTTCCGCGAACTTCTCATCAACAGAAAATCTTGCAAGGCACAACATTTTTACTTTTCCGCTTTGCATCAATTTACGCGCAACTAAATCCGAATACGATCCGGTGTTTGATGCGCCGGAACAAGCTACTATTCCAATTGGTTTTCCATACATTTTGTAATATTCCTTACATTGATTGTTGATATTTTTGCTCGCAACAAATTACAGAGTATACATATAGGGTTTACCAAACTCATTCATAAATTTATCAAAATTTGTTTTCGCTTTTTCAGCATTATTGTTTGTAATTCCTTCTTTCCAAGCTTTTTCGCTTTCCCCCAACGGAATAAACAGTTCATTAAACTTCGCGTCATTCTTTTTTTGCTGGTACGATTTTACTTTACCGGTCATTCTATCAACCATTTCAAGATGATTTATTGCACCAACAACATTACCCGCAACAAACATATCCATTGCATTTTTTATTTCGGCTCTCCACGAAAACATAACATCTGTCAAATCAGTTTTGCCGTTGTTTCTGTGCATCTTCCCGAATGTCATACAATAAAAGGGGCAGTATTTTTGAGCAAGCCGGTATTCTTTCTTTTCAATTCTTTCTCGAATTACATCCGTATTATCCTTCAAATCTTCCAGATATGTTTTCCATTGTGGATCTTTTGCATACTCAGCCGGTGGATTGTTCAAATATTTTTCGGAAAGAACTTTCAATTCAGCTTCAAGTTCGTCAAGATTTTTGATGAATTTTTGCTGGTCGAACGAATCCATATTTTTCAGCATTCCGCAAGTCATAACAGCTTTTTTATGCCACGGCGCCATTTCTTCATCAAATCCGCCGTGGCGGATTGTTTGCGCAGAGACAAAGCTACTTATTGTTAATACGAACAAAACGAAAAAGAACTTTTTGTTGAACATTTTATTTCTCCTATGAATTTCTCAGTGAAACTCCGTGTTTTCTCAGTGGCTCTCTGTGTAACTTCCTTTTTACTACGCGGAGAAACATAGAGAGTGATTAATTTATTTGAGCTTTTCCCTTTTCAAAAATGTAGTACAGTGCTGGCAAAAACAGAAATACCAGCAGTAAACCAAATATCAGTCCGCCTATTACTGCAATTGCCATCGGCTTTAATAATTCCGTTCCTTCCCCAATACTTAATGCAAGCGGAAGCAAACCTACTATTCCGACAATATCCGTCATTAGAATAGGGCGGAGACGAACAACCGCCGCTTTTTGAATTGCGTCTATCAAACTCATTCCTTCTTCACGAAGTTGATCAATAAATGTAATCAAAAGAACACCTTGATTAATTTCAATTCCCGCAAGAATTATGAATCCAATCATTACAGTAACGCCAATTGGTTGATTTGTTAGATAAAGAGCTAACGAAACTCCTATCAACGAAAGTGGAACACGAATAAGAATCATAATCGGTTTAATAAAACTCTCAAAGTTTACCACCAAAATCACATAAGCAAAAAACATCGCCATTATTAAAATCAAAATCATTGATTTGAAATTCTCTGCCAGCATTTGTGACTGCCCGCCAAAATTTATTTTATAACTAGCTGGAAGAGTAAATTTTGTTAACGCCTTTTCAATATCGGCGGTTGCTTCGCCTACAGTTCTTCCTGTAACATTTGCAGTTGCTTTTATAACTCTGTTTTGGTCTTTCCTGTCAATTTCCAGAGGTCCCGATCTTTGCTCAACTTTAGCAATCGTATTTAATCTAATCTTACTTCCATTGTTCGGGTAAATAGAAAGATTCTCAACATCGCTAATACTTTTAATATCTGATTCGTCAACAACAATGCGAATCGGATAGTAATAACCCTTCTCCTTAAACTGTGTCGGGACATTGCCGTCAATACTCGATTTAATTGTGTTTGCCACTTGGTTTACACTTAATCCCTGATCAATTGCTTTTGTTCTATCAACAAATACTTGATACTCCGGTTTTGTAATATCAATCGAAACGTCAATGCCGGTAAGCCCGTCAACTTGCTTCAGCAAACCGGAAACGCGAGTTGCATTCTCGTAGATATTTTCAATCGGTTCACTTCGCGGTGCAATTACCTCAACTTCAATATCAAACTCGCCTGTTTGTTTTATTCCCTTCAGCTTGGTGTGAAATACCTTCATCTTCACGCCTGGGAATTTTACATTTTGCTGAACTAACGGAGTAAGCCACTCTGTATATTCATCAGTTGTCATCGGTCTTTTTGAAGGAGATACTAGTTGAAGATTCACCTCACCTTCGTTTGCAATTTCGTAAGTAACCAAACCCCATATTTTTCCGCCGGAGAGCGATGAATATTTATCAATGTATGGCTGCTGTTTTACAAAATTATCAACTTGAGAAATAACTCTATGAGTTTCTTCCATAGAAGAACCGGTCGGCATTTTCAGTTTGATTGTAATTAATCCGTCGTCGGGTTTAGGAAGGAATTCAGTTCCGATCTGTTTCAAAAAGAAAAGACCAAGCACAAATAAACCTAAAACAACGAGCATTACAAACCATCTTAATTTTAATGAAATTCTAAGAAGAGGTTTATAAATAGAAATCAATTTGCCCAACATCTTGTCAATATTTTTAGAAATGAAACCTTTGGGGACAAATGCCGGTTTATCTTCCGGAAAAAGAAGTGCCGTTATGCTCGGTGTAACTGTCTGTGAAACGGTTCGTGATAAGGCAAGTGCAATTGCTATTATAATTATCAGCTCGCGGAAGAGAAGAGAAGTTAATCCCGGTATAAGTAAAAACGGTAGAAAGAGGGCAATAAATGTGAATGTGGCCATTGTTACTGCTTTTGCGACTTGAGCAGTTCCTTTTTGCACCGGATGCTTTTCGTTAAGTTCTTCCTCCTGAATGCGGGTAATGTTTTCCAGCACCACAACGGCATCATCAAGTAGAACGGTAATTGCTAAAACCAATCCGCCTAAAGAGAATATATTTATCGAAAAGTTCAGAAGATTCATAAAGAACAATGTGCCTAATAACGTAACGGGCAAAGTTAGAACCACTATAAAAACTCTTTTCCACCCGCTTAAAAATAATGATGTTACAATTATTACAAGAAACGCTGCTATTAATAAAGCGTCTTTTACTCCCGAAACAGCTGAACGAATATATTCCGCTTGATCGTAAATAATATCCAACTTTATTGAAGGCGGAATAATGCTTCTCAACTCGATTATTTTTTTTGTTACCAAGTCAGACACTTCAATTGAATTTGCGCCGGTTTGTTTGAATACGGAGAGTTTTACTCCTTCATTGCCGTTTAATTTTGTTTTATTTCTTTGAACCGAATAAGCGTCCTTTACTTCTGCAATGTCTTTTAAAAGAACTAAACCTTCGTTTTTACCTTTTACGATGATTAAATTTTCTAACTCGCTTACTTTAGCAAACTCTCCAACAGTTCTAACGATATAATCTCTCCGCGCCGAAGTTACTCTTCCCCCGAGCAGTTCAAGATTTTCATCTTTCAATCGTTGTGCTACTTTATCAACGGATAAACCATAACCTTGTAATTTTACCGGATCAATATGAACTCGAATTTCTCTTTTTAATCCGCCGGTTATTTCTGTTCCAGCCGTTCCTTGAATAGATGTAAAATGATCCTGAAGTTCATTATCAACATAGGTTCGCAGTTTGGTTAAATCCATTTGATCGGAAGTTATGAGCAAATCCATTACCGGTAATTGCGAAGGATCGGCTTTGAATACAAGCGGCTCTTCTACATCCTTCGGTAAATTTTTTCTTACTTGTCCTAGTTTTGAAAGAACATCCTGGTATGCAATATCGCGGTCGGCATTGTAAGTAAAGTTCACTTGAAGAGCATACAAACCTTCTGTGCACTGTGTCTCCATATAATCAAGATTATCAACTGTTGCAACTTTACGCTCGATTATTGTCGCTATATTATCTTCAATTTCTTCGGGCGTCGCGCCGCGCCAGGTTACATAAACTTTTATCATCGGATAGGTAATGTCCGGCAGAAGATTTGTCGCAAGCTGTGTATATCCAAGAATACCAACCACAACAACGGCAACCATTAAAATAATTACTGCCGCCGGTTTTTTAATTGCTGTAATTGATATGTTCACTTTTTCTTACTCCCGCTTTCATTATTTCCTTTCGGTTTTTGAACCGTAACCTTGATTCCATCTTTCAAAAGCTCCTGTCCCATCACCACAATTTTTTCACCTTCATTCAAGCCGGAAACAACCTCTGTTACTTTTTCATTTGATATGCCGGAAGTAACTATTTTTTGATGAGCGACTGTATCTTTAACAACATAAACTAACTTTTCACCTTTTTGATTAACAGTGAAAACATCGTTTGGAACAGCTAATGCTTTATCTTTTTTATCTGTTATTAATTCAAGTTCTGCCATCATTCCCGGTGTAATTTCTTTTGAGCCGTTAATCAGTTTCAGTTCAACCGGAAAATTTCTTGTCGCCGCATCTATCTGTTGATACTTCAGAGTTACCTTTGCTGTGAATTCTTTTTCCGGCATCGCATTGAATTTTACTTTCAGCTTATCGCCCATTTTTATTTTGGAGAATAAATCTTCCGATACTGATGTTTTAATAATAAGAGATCCAAAATCAATAATGGTAAATAGATTTTGCTTTGCAGAAACAACACTTCCGGCTTCAATAAACTTTTGTGTAATCGTTCCGCTTAAAGGAGATATAACCGGAATACCAAGGAATAATTTATCGGCATATTCCAATTCCTTCTTCGCTTGTTCGAGTTGTGAATTTAGCTTTGAATAATCTATGCTGCTGGAAGATGTTTTCTCAAGCCGAGATTTTAATTCTTCAACTTTATTCTTCGTTTGTGATACAAGTGAAGTGCGCTCTTGAGAAGCAATAACTGCCAGCACTTTTTCCTTTCTTACAAATTGATTTTCCTGGGTATTAAGTTGTTCAATATAGCCGTCCAAAGGCGCAACAACAGTCGTCATTATTTTTGCTTCAACTGTTCCGATTAGCTTAACTGATTTTGATATTGTATTTCGTTTAAGTTCTTCAACTTTTACGAGTGGCGCTTTTGGTTTCGGTTTTGTTCCGGCATCATTAGCATCTTTGGAACAACCCGCGAAAATAACCGCAACTAGCAATACTGATATAAATATTTTCTTTTTCATAAAATTATTTACCTATTTATTAAACGGTATTTCATCACTGCCAATGTTGTAATTCAGTTCAGCGATGGTCGAAAGCAAATCTATTACAATTTGGTTGTAGTTTAATTTAGCGGTAGTTAGAACTGCCTCGGCATCTAATACGTCAAGACTGTTCCCTTTACCGATATTGTATTTCATATTTGAGGTCATTAGAATTTCTTCCGCAAGCTTTACAAGCTTTGCCGTTCCGCTTAACCTGCTTTTAATATCATCCAACTTCACCAAATTATTTTTAACGTTCGTTTCAATCTGTTGCTGAATTGCGTTTCCATTTTCTTGTAACGCATCAATTCTGATTTTTGATTGCTCAACCTTTTCTTGAAAGTTAGAACCCTTGAAAAAAGGAAGTGAGTATGTTACAGTTACACCAACATTCCAATTAAAATTACCCATTGGAATTTGACTGTCTTCCACATTTGTTATTCCAAACGCATAAAAGTTTGGATAATATTCTTTGTTGAATAATTCCGCCTCTTTGCCCCTCAATTCTTTCTGAGTTTTAATGTTTTCCAAATCGGGATGATTAGCAGATAAGACATTTTTAAGTTCGTCAAAGCTGTAATTCTTATTTGAGTATTGGGTCCATAATTCGTCAATATTATCAACCACGCTAAACGAGTCGCCGAGAGTATTCCCGCAGACAACGTTAAGATTATTATTCTGCACGTCCAGTTGATTCTTTGCCTTTGCAAGCTCATCAAGCGCAACTTCAATCTGAACTTGTGCTTTAATTACATCAAGATTAGAAACCTTACCGATGTTGTAAATAGCTTCTGCATTCCTTAAATGCTCTCTTAATTGATTGATAGCATCTTCCTGAATTTGAACTGTTCTTTTCGCTTTGAGTAATTCCAGATAACTTTTAGCAATCGAATATGAAAATGCCTGCCGTAATTTTCTTGTATAGTTTCTATCTATATCAACTGATTTATCAGCATAATCTTTCTGAATCGTATTTTTGCCCCAATCGTAGATAAGCTGGTTAACTCTGAAATCTGCATAAAAATCATTTAGAGAATTGCCAAGATATTTTTGTTTGTTAGGCATTACCCAATCCCATCGCGAAATGTTTAGATCAAAATATATTTGCGGAAGATAATCTTTATCCAAATAATCAATCTGCTTCATCCCGGCTAGTATATTTTTCTCGTTTGCTTTTAGCTGGGGGTTATTTTGAAATGCAATATTAACAAGTTCATTCAGAGTATATTCTTTTTCAGCGCCTTGTGAGAAAACCGGTGTTTGGAGTAGAGTCACCATAGCAATAATAAATCCAAAATATATTTTCTTCTTCATCTTACTGTTTCCTCTCCCGAAGGGATGGATTCCTCAACTCTTTTCGCAAAAGATTGGTAAACTTGTTTTGCACGCGATCTTTCTATCGCTTTTGATTTCAGAAACTTCAGATTTTCAATTGTCATATCAAGTTTCGAAATAGGAATACCGAGTATAGCTTCATTAGGTTTTGCATCTGTGGCATCGCGGCAACCGTAACATCCAAAACTCATATTTATTTTTTGAGACTTGAACGGCAGCACCGTTGAATCAACACACACCGCTTGAAGAATGCTTGTGCTCATATTCAATCTTCCTCCTTCTTCATTCAAATAGGCGAGAGCAATCCACATTAATTTTTCCACTTCATCTTCAATTACAATTACATCGGGATCTTCTTGCCAGTCTTTCAGCGGCTTTGCCACAACGGTTTCATACTTACCTTGTTCAAGGCGTGGCATATCGTCCATTACTTTTATTCCCGCTTCTTTCTTCTTGAAAATCCCATAACCGTTCAACATTGTTCCGTCTTGAAGATTTTTTGACAGCGGCTTAAACCCAAGTGCGGCTGCGGCGGCTGGACAAGAAATATCTTCTTTATTCAGCTTTAATGCTTCGCCGTTTCTTGCTCGCATAATTAATTGACAGTAACGGTGGTCTTCAGCTTTTTGAATTCCGTTCTCTCCTTCGCTCGTGGAAAAATCTTTTTCATAAAATTTTACGCCAACCGGCTGTGTTTCCAAACCCACCGATTCGGTTAATATTTTTTGTATCTCAGAATAGTCTTTCATTTGTTTCTCCTTGTATTCAGAAGTGAATTTAATTCGGTAAATAGATTTTCACTTCTCACAAATCTTTTTATTTCCATACCCTTTTCATCCATCACTAATACTACCGGTATAAATCCAACTTCATACTTTGTTTGTAAATCAAAATTTGTAAAGCAATCAACAACAGCATAATCAAACAAGCCCGGATTATCTTTTAGCAGTTTTTGAATTTCAGATTCTTGTTTATAGCACATCTCAAGAGTGCATTCGCAAGACATTGATGTTGAGAAAACAATTATTTTTTTATTCGATGTTTTTTTTAGCTCATCTAAAAAATAATTTCCTAAAAGAGAGTTGAATTCATTGTTTACGACACGGAAAGCTTTCTTTAATGTATCAACTTCCGGATTATTCTTAAAGAAATTCTCAAATGCATTGAACGATTCAATTAGACGTTCTCTTTTTTCATTAGCCTTTTGACTATCACTAATTGACTCTGGAAATGTTTTCACTTCCTTTAGTTCTGTAAGTAGTTTTCCAAGCTCATCTACAGTAGATTTATCCGGATAATCATTTTTCAAAAAAGTCATGTTTAATTGAGCAAGTTTCTCTCGCGTTTCCTTTATCAATTCACCGGATGGCTCTGTCCTTATTAAGCTTGTGAAAATCAATACGGTTGTAAGCAGTTTTAGCAGCATAGTCTTAGTAAATTAGATTGAAGAGATAACCGACAATAATTATTCCCACAGCTACAACTCCGACAAAAACAAGAATCAATTGCAGCTTAAGAACCTTTTTAAGAATTATAGTTTCCGGAAGCGATAAACCGATAACACTCATCATAAATGCAAGCACCGTTCCAAGCGATGCGCCTTTCTCTAGTAACGCTTGAACAATTGGAATTATTCCAGCGGCGTTAGAATACATCGGCACACCAAGCACTACTGCAATCGGGACAGACCACCATGCAGATTTTCCCATTAAACTAGCCATAAAATTTTCCGGCACATATCCATGTATCCCAGCGCCAACAGCAATTCCAATTACTATATATATCCACACTTTACTTACTATTTCTTTTACCGCGTCAATACCGGCAGTAATTCTTTGCGAGAAAGATATTTTCTCTTCCACCATTTCTAAATGTCCTGCTTTAACCTCATACACCCATGGTTCAACATATTTTTCTAATTTTAATCTTCCAATTATATAACCGGAAATCATTGCGATTAATAATCCAGTTGACATGTAGAGTAAAGCAGTTTTCCATCCGAATAAACCAAACAAAAGAACAAGAGCAACTTCATTTATCATTGGAGCGGCTATAAGAAAAGAAAATGTTACACCAAGCGGAACGCCGCTTTCTACAAATCCAAGAAATAACGGGATAGCCGAACATGAACAGAATGGAGTTACAATTCCCAACAGACTTGCCGAAACATTACCGGCAAAGAGTTTTTTACCGCCGAGCAGTTTTCTAGTTCGCTCCGGTGAGAAATAACTTCTAATTATCCCAACTCCAAAAACTATTAAGGCAAGAAGAAGTAATACTTTCGGGACTTCAAATACAAAAAACCAGATTGCATTTGTTAAATGCGTATCTCTAGATAGGTTTATAATTTCATAAACCAAAAAGTTTGTTATGTTTTCAAGATTCCAATAAAGCAGAATCCACACCGGTAATAACAAAGCCGGAATTAGATATTTATTTTTTTCTTCTGTCAAATTATTCGAAGTATAATTCATTTTATTCACCAATTAAGGACAAAGATCGGGAGCTTTTACGTTTCCCTCTTCAACATTTTTGAAATATTTTTTCTGAAACCACAACGCTACATTTACCAAGCTGATTAAAACCGGCACTTCTACAAGCGGACCAATTACAGCCGCAAAAGCTTCACCACTGTTAATTCCGAAAACTGCAACGGCTACAGCAATAGCTAATTCAAAATTGTTACTTGCGGCAGTAAAGGACAGTGTTGCAGTTTTCGAGTAATCCGCTCCGATTTTTCTTCCCATATAGAATGATACAAGAAACATTATCACAAAATAGATTAGCAATGGGATTGCAATTCTTACAACATCAAGAGGAATCTTTACAATGTATTCACCCTTCAAAGAAAACATTACAATAATTGTAAACAACAACGCAATAAGTGTTATCGGGCTTATCTTTGGAATAAACTTAGTTTGATACCACTCTTTATTTTTCAGTTTAATCAAGGTGAAGCGCGTAATTATCCCAGCTATGAATGGAATGCCGAGGTAAATGAAAACGCTCTCTGCAATCTGTCCGATTGTTATATCTACTTTGAAAGATTGCAAACCTAACCAGTGAGGTAAAACTGTCAAGAACACATACGCGTAAATCGAAAAGAAAAGCACTTGGAAAATTGAGTTGAACGCAACCAAACCGGCAGCATATTCAGTATCACCTTTTGCAAGTTCGTTCCAGACAATTACCATTGCAATGCATCTTGCCAAACCTATCATTATTAATCCAGCCATATATTCCGGATAGTCCTGTAGAAATATTACAGCGAGCAAGAACATCAGTATTGGTCCAATAATCCAGTTCTGAACTAAAGATAGAGAAAGGATTTTTACATTTTTGAACACGTCTCCAAGTTCTTCATACTTTACTTTTGCAAGCGGTGGATACATCATCAATATCAATCCGATTGCTATCGGAATATTCGTTGTCCCCGATTGAAAAGAATTCCAAAAATTTACAATTCCTGGAAATAGATAACCGGAAAAAACTCCTATGAACATTGCAAGAAAAATCCAAAGAGTTAAATACCTATCAAGGAATGAAAGCTTCTTTGTAATCGAACTCATATTTATTCCTCTTTCTTTAATTACTGATTCGCTAACGCATTCATCAACCAATGCGTTAAAGTAGATTTTGTTGGTAGCTTACCACTATGAACAACTTTACCGTTTAAAACCAATCCGGGCGTGCTCATTATTCCGTAACTCATTATGTCTTTATAATCTGTTACTTTTTCTATTTCCGCTTCAATGCCGTTTTCCGAAACAACCTCATGACAAAGTTTTTCTAAGTTAATGCAGTTTGCACAACCAGAACCCAGAACCTTAATGTTTAGCATTTTCTTAACTCCTTAAATTTTCTTCGTAGAATTTGTAAAACTCTTTTTTAATTTCATCTCTAATTCTCCTAAATTCAGAAAGAATTTCTTCCTCCGTTCCGGTTGCATCCGCCGGGTCTTCAAATCCTATATGTAATTGCTTCCCGACCTTGCCGATAAATACCGGGCAAGTTTCTTTTGCGTTATCGCAAACTGTAATAACAAAATCAAACGGCTCACCTAGGAATTGATCAACTTTCTTAGGATAGTTTTTCGAAAGGTCTATACCAACTTCACTCATTACCTTGATTGCTTTCGGATGAACTTGAGTGGATGGATTTGTCCCGGCGGAATAAACTTCCAATTCTGAATCGAAGGACTTCATAAATCCTTCCGCCATTTGACTTCTGCAAGAATTACCTGTGCAGAGTATTAAGATTTTTTTGTTCATTTCTATATTTCCTTTCTTCTAATTCGCTATTTACCGAATTGCTTAAGCAAAAAAAATTACGAAGCGCAAACTTTAAAACGATCTACAACTTTAACCTTCTGCTTATCGTTATCAATCAATTGATTATCTCCTAACCAAAAATCCAACTGGCTTAAAATTGCAGAAATCCTTTGGTCGCCCGGTCGTTGATTGATTAAGTAGTTCACCCATTTGCCGTCTCTATCTTCTAAAATAAATCCTTCTTTTTTCAGTATGCTTAGATGCTGGGATACTGTCGAAGCCGCAAGCTGAAGTATTTCCGTTATTTCACAAACGCAAAGAGGTTTAATTTGCAGCATCTTTAATATGCGTAACCGGTTCTTATCAGAGAGCGCCTTAAATATGTTCGTTGATTCTTTCATAACATCATTTCGTTGTTGACCGAAATATAATTACTGTTTGTTTTACTTCCAAATTAATTCCTTGTTAGATTCATTAGTGTAATTACTATTGGTTACTGAGTTAACTTTTCAGTTGATTGATTTACTTTTGAAAAAGCTTCCGTAACTGCTTTTGCGAATATTTCCTTTACGCCGTTTTCATCAATTGTTCTTGTTCCAATCATAATCTTTAATTCTTCTGGATCCTTTCCGGTTTGTTTAAATAACTCTGCTGTGCCGGAAACAGTTTGAGAAATAATCTTCACCGCTTCTTCTTCAGTCATACCTTTTGCTATCGCAAAATCTTTTAGAGCTTTTATAGCGGGGAAGAAATAAGTTGGACCCACGGCCGAGATTGAGGTTGCTAAGTTCATCCTTGTTTCATCTATTCTTATCGTTTTTCCAAATAAAGAAAGAAGTGCCTCAACAAATTTTATTTGGTCTTCAGTTACATATTTACCAATTGAATAAGGATTCATTCCCTCCCCTACTAAAGAAGGCGTGTTAGGAATGACTCTTACTACCGGGATCTCTTTACATAAAACCGTTTCCATAACCCACGTTGGAATTGATGCCGCTAATGAAATAATAATCTTCTCATTACTAATAATATTACTACAGTCTTCAGAAAGGACAATTTTAATTTGACCTGGCGGAACTGCAAGAAAAATTATATAGCCAAATTCTGCACACTTTGAATTTTCTTGTGTCGTGTTAATTCCAAATCTTTGCTTTAACTCTACAAGCCGTTCCGTTTTATTATCGGAAACAATAATATTTTCCGGCATAATTAAACCGGATTTAATCATTCTCTCAATAAATACATCCGCAATAATCCCGCCGCCGATAAACGATATTTTTTGTTCTTCTATTTTTTCCATTCTATTACCATTAAAAAATAATTTTATTCTTTTATACCGCCTTTGTTTTTATGCTTTGCCGTCCCATCTTTACCTTATTGATTGATAACCACCAAGCACACCATTTTTTGACAAAACAATTTGCCAAAGCTGATTGCGTCTTGATCTGAATGAACCGGCAGAAGAAAGTAAAAAGTATTTCCACATTCTGTAAAATCGCTCATCGTATCTATCTTTAATAATATCCCAATTGTTTCTAAAATTTCCATACCAAGCCATTAACGTTTTATCGTAATCAGCACCAAAGTTGTGTAAATCTTCTATCACAAAAAGATTTTCAACGGCTTTGCTTAATTGGGAAATCGAGGGCAGCATTCCGTTTGGGAAAATATATTTGTGCGTCCATGGGTCGATTGACCCTGTAGATTTAATATTCCCAATGGTATGAAGAAGGAACAAACCTTCATTTTTCAAGCATCGATCCGCAACTTCAAAGTATGCTCTATAATTTTTATAGCCAACGTGTTCTATCATTCCTACACTTACTATCCTATCGTATTTTTCATTTATCTCACGATAATCCATTAAACGAAATTCCACCGGCAGCCCTTCACATAATTTTCTGCCTAGTTCAACCTGCTCTTTTGAAACAGTAATACCAACAACTTCCACTTCGTACTTTTCAGCGGCATATTTACCAAAAGCGCCCCACCCGCAGCCAATATCTAAAATCTTCATCCCTGGTTTGAGATAAAGTTTTTCACAAATCAACTCCAGCTTATTCTCTTGTGCTTCATCCAAAGAAATTGAATTTTTCCAATAAGCGCAGCTGTAGTTCATTCTTTTATCCAGCATATTCTCGAAAAGATCGTTTCCCAAATCATAATGCTTTTCGCCTATTATGAACGCTCGCCGTTTCGATTGTAAATTAAAGATCCTCGAAGAAAAGAGTTTGAACAAGATTGATAGATTTCGCCGGACTTTCTTGTCTATTTGCGCTCGTAAAATTTTGTTAATCAGTTCGTCAATTTTATCAGCATCCCACCAGCCATACATATATGATTCGCCGATTCCCAGCTCACCTTCTGTAACTGCTCGTCTGAAAATATCCTTATTATGGACTTGAATATCCCAAGGATCACTACCATTAATTTTAACGACTGCAATTTTAAGTAACTGTCCTACTAACGCTTCGTAAGTTTGAGAGTTCATTTTACAACTCCCTTTATTTTCAAATCACTTTATTTGTTTTTCTATTTCCATTCTTATGCTTCGTTCAGTTAATTTTCCGCCCGATTGAATTATTTCCCCGTTGATTGTTACAATCGGCGTCTGAAGTATCTCTTTTTGTATCCCTTCCAATATTTCTTTATAAGAAAACGATTCCGCAGAAAAGATTTCGATCAGTTTCATTTCAAAAACATCCCCCAGACGCTCTTTCAATTTTTTAGAAATCATATCCACGGCGAACTGCCAGCTTTTTTCATAACTGCAAGCGCCCGCCGGCATAACAAATATTTTTATGTCACATTTATTATTCATAGAATTCTAACAGCATCCCGATGGCGCTGCTAACTTTGCAAAATCCATCGATATTTCATTGCTTATGGAAGCGTTACATCCCAGTAAGATAATTTTTAAGAGATTTTTCTTTTCAGCTAATTCTATATTAAGTTCATTATTCTGAATCTTTGATGTGAGACTTCTGAGTTCGGCAATTTCATCTTGTGTTAATGTGTCGTCAGACTGCTTCTTTTGAAATTCAGCCGACAGTAAATAATACTTTTCAGTTAGGTTAGTTATTTCCTCATTACTCTTAACCTTTTCTAACGCTTCCATATATTCAATCACTACTGGAGTTGCTTGAATTGTTCTCACAAATTCGTCGGCAACATATTCAATTTGTTTTTCCATTATAGTTTCTCCAATTAACCACAACATCCGCTAGCTGGTTTTGCAAGCGATGCAAAATTAAATTTTAGTTTTTCGCTTAGATAAGTATTAATCTCCTGGTAAAAGCCGATCAACTTTTCTTGAGTAGTGTAATAATTGCCCAGCACTTCATTTTCCATTGCTTTCTTACGGGCTTCTTCAATTTTATTTTTATCTTCGGCAGTAATACCGCCCCATCGTGTGCGATTTTGATAGTCGCTTATTACAGCATTGTATTCCCGCGAAGCTTCTTTAGCAGAATCATCAATTCTGAATTGATCACGTGCTTTAATGAAATTATTATATGCTTCCGAATTGAGAATAGCTTTACCAAGCGCCTGAGCTGAAATATTCAACTTGTTAGCTGCAACCTGGTTTACTTCTTCCTGTTCATTTCCCATTTCTTTTTCCTTAGACTTTTACATTGTTATTGTATAATAATCCTGATGCCTTGCGAATCATTTCTAAACCTTTTATTTCGGATTTCAACAGCGGCATAACCGTAATCGGTAATTGAAATCTCTCTTTAATTTCTCCGAGATATTTTTCCTGCATCTTTCTTCTCTTGATGAAAAATTCATTTGTGCAGTATTCCGGTTCAAGCACTTGGTTAGCAACTACAAACTGCGTTTGAATTCCAGCTTCTTTCAAATCGAGCATCGCCCTGTACGCTTCTATAACCGGTGTCGATTCCGGATATACTACAAACGAAAAAATAGATTGGCTCGAATCTTTCATTCTCTTTATAACTCTGTCAAATCTCTTTTGAGTAACTGATTTTGCATCCTGACTTTTTTGATTTGTCGTAACCATCAAACTTACCTGGTCGCTGTAATCAAACGGAAGTTCAAGCAAGCGCAGTGTATGACCCGTAGGCGCTGTATCGAATACCACGAATTGATAATCATCGCTCTCTACATATTCCATAAATTTGTCGAACGCCGCCATCTCTTCTGTGCAAGGTGATTCTAATTCTTCTTTTATGGCAATCATCATGTCTTCGGAATATTTTGTTTTTGATTCCTCAATAATTCTCTGCTTATATTCTTCAGTTGCTTTTTCCTGGTCAACAATTACAGACCAAAGATTCTCAATTCCTTTTACTTCCTGAATTTTATCGGTAATATTTTGTTCAAGCACTTCACCTATGTGTGATGCCGGATCGGTTGTGAGAAGTAGTGTTTTGAATCCTTCTTTCGCAAACTTATAAGCCGTTGCAACTGAAATTACTGTTTTGCCTACTCCGCCCTTGCCTGTAAAGAAAATGGATTTTGTTTTACCGTTCGGAGTTATTATTTCATCTATCGAATCCGCCTCGAAATTTTTGAAATCTGCTTTTAACAATTCACCGTTGCCAATCGAATAAGTTTGCTTATCCGTATTAGCGAACAAATCTTTTTCAATATTCAAAAGTCTTTCAACGCCTTTAATTTCTCCATCACGCTGAAACATTTTTCTAATTCTTACCGGAAAATCAGATACTATTATTTTCACATACTTCTGCTGCATTTCAAATCTGCTTTTGAAGAATGGATGCTCGCATACTTCTTCCGGTAGCATTCCGTTAATAATCAATTCAACATTTTTAACGCCGATTTCTTTCAACTCTTTAGATGAGCGTTTGGTCTCGTAAACAGATGTCTCTTCCGGTTGTAGAACAAACATAAAAGTCGTTCTCTCTGCATCGCCAAGCAAACGCGTAGCTTCATCATACTTCACTTTATTTTCTTGAATAGAGGCAACCGGACCGATACAAGTATTTCCTTCTCCCTTCGTGCTTTCTTCTATATGTTTACTCCAATCAACCGGCAATTCGAGAAGCCGTATTGTGTGTCCCGTAGGTGCAGTATCAAATATTACAACATCATACTTTTCGCCTTTGCCTTCCTTTTCAGCTACCATAAAATCAACAAAGCGGTCAAACGATGCTATCTCCGTTGTGCAAGGTGATTTAAACTGCTCCTCTAATACTGCCATTACACTTTCGGGCATAACTGCACGCATCGGCGAAAGTATCCTTTCCTTGTACTCCTCCGTTGCTTTATCGGGATCTATTTCCATTCCCCACAAATTATTTAAGAGCGGGGTTATTTTATGCCCTATTTCTGTTTCAAAAACATCCGCTAGGTTTGATGCCGGATCTGTTGTTACTATTAAAGTTTTTTTACCTTCGTTTGCATAGTGAACCGCAGAAGCGCAAGCCATTGTAGTTTTACCTACACCGCCTTTTCCGCTGAAGAAAATATATTTTGTGCTATTCATTTTTTCATATCCTTCGTTTAATTATCAGTGTGAATCCGTTAAATCCGTGCCTGCCTGCCGGTAGGCAAGTTCTATTGTTTTTCTTTTACAAATCTTGCCAACTCATCATATCCCGGATATTCTTTTTCCTTTACAACTTTTCCATCAACCAAAGTCAATGGAAGAATTTCAACGCCGTTGGTTTGAAGACGCTTCATTACTTCCGGTTGCTGCATAAATTTGGGTCCCTGCTGACTTAGCAAATACCTATCTATTTTTACTTGTCCGTCAAATTCTTTTTTAACTTTTAGAATTGCTTCATTGATATCCAACAAAGCCGGATCAATATCCGGTCCGCACAATCCGCTTGCACAGCACATCGGCGGATCATAAATTTCAATTTTCATTTTATTATTCCTTTATTTTTTATTTCCACTTTTCACTACGTTATTGCGAGCGAAGCGAGACAATCTCTATCGCTTTTCAAAATTGCTTCGTTGACTTCGTCTCATTACAATTACTGTCTATCAGCAACATCCGCTTCCCGAACCGCCGCAGCATCCTCCGCCGCCGTTTTGTGAAACTGGTGATTTAACATTGATTGATTGTCCACCAAGAATTGCAAACCCACCAAATACTTGTTCAAGCTCTTTACTTCCACATTGTTCACAAGTAATATCCAATCCTTTTTCTTTTTGTTCGATGCTTGCTTTTACATCAAAATAGTAACCGCATTCTTTGCAGTGATATTCATATGTAGGCATTTATTGTTTCTCCTTTATTGTTTTTTCTTTTTCTCTGTTAATTAAATCTTCGGCTAATTTATAAATATCATTTATAGGTTTTTCTTTAACTGTTTTACCAATTTTAACAGCTTCTTGAATTTCATCAATTGAAACGCCAAGTCTGATTGCTTCAGCAAAATGATAACGCAAACAAGACAGACAGTTGCCGCCGATTGATGCGCCGATTGCAATAAGCTCAGTTATTTTAGGATCGATAAGTAATACGGAATTTTCCATCGTTTTTTACGCCTCGGCTTTTTGTTTAATCTTTTTCTTTAAATCTGTTTCCGGGATAATTCCAACAACACATTTATTGCCTTCTCTTAAAAGAAGTCGTTCTTTTAACCGTAGCTCATCTACTGAAAATATTTCATCATTTAAATAACTTTTCAAGAAAGTGAATAAGTTTTTGTTTTGGACTATGCTTTTATTCAGTTCATAGTAAACCCAAGTGCCTTTTTTCTCTGCGGTCAATAGATCCGCGTTTTTAATAATTGTTAGAGCCTTAGAAACAGCATACTGCGGAATTTTAAGCGCGTCCATCAATTCGCAAACACAAAGAATTTGCCCTCTCTTAATAAAGAGGTTAATTATTCTTAATCTTGTTTCATCTCCTAAAGCTTTTAATACATCTATCTTGGTTTCCATTTTCTCACCCGATTGTTATATGCCAATTTTTGCATACAAACATATGCCAATATTGGCATATTGTCAAATGTTTTTTAATTAGTTACTTTAGTGCATAACAATAAGAAGATAATTCTATGGGCTGTTGTGTTAAAGAAGAAGAGTATTCAAAACTCCAAAAAGATGCAGCTAAATACGCCAAGGCATTTGCGCATCCTGCGCGGGTTGCAATTTTAGAACTGCTGGTTAAACAATGCGATTGTATTTGTAACGACTTGGTTAAGAGTTTACCTTTAGCTCAGTCAACTGTATCCCAGCATATAAAGATTCTCAAAGAAGTCGGACTTATAGATGGTATCGAGAAATCTCCGGCTATTGAATATCATCTTAACAAAAAGAAATGGTTCGAAGCTAAACAAGCGATGAAAGATTTTTTTGAAGAGTAATATTAACAAGCTCATTCAAACTATATTCTTTGGTTTGGGGGAAGCTGATCCGGTTAGAATAGAAATTATGGTTAAGTGATAAATTAATTTTCCCTTTACTTTTATCTTTTAAATTCATTTTTAACTTTAGGCATAATAGACCACTTTTTTGTTTTAATATAGTTTTCCAAAAAAGTCTAGTTATGATTCTTAATTCATATTATAAAAAAAATTGTTACTGACAGTGCTATTCCAACTAGAACCACATAAAGAATATCTGTTTTTAATAACAAAGCGATTAATGCAGTCGCACCAATAGATATTTGAGCCGCACCCCAATGCAAGTTCAGTGCAAACTGAATAGTAATTGTAAATAATAATCCGACAAATGAGCTTAGCACTCCTCGTATAATTTCATTGAATAACTTTTGAGTCCGCAGTTTATCAAAGATTGGAGTAATGCCTATAAGCATAAGAAATGAGGGTAAAAAAATACTTACTGTTCCAACGATAGCTCCAAAAGAACCAGCCAGCAAATAGCCTATAAATGTAGCTGTAATAACGATTGGACCCGGTGTTACTTGTCCCAATGCAATTCCATCCATGAAAGTTTTGTTATCTAATAAATGCCGGACATCAACAATTTCGTGGAACATCAAGGGGACCGAAGCGAGCCCGCCTCCGAAGGCAAACAAATCAATTCTGAACATCAAAGTGGATAGAACTAAAAGATTTTTATCTAATATGTAAAGTGCTAAAAGCAGAACTAAATAAGTCAGTAAGATGAATATAATTTGCCGGTTGTATGATTTCGTCTTATCCTGAGCTAAAGAAATATCTGCTCTAACTTGCTGTTTCGAGATTTGGTTTTTCATTCTAAGTAATATTCCTATAACAGCGGACAGCACAATTATGATGATAGGATTTATCTTTAAACCAAACAGAACTATCGCAATAATTGTAATTAGAACCGATCTCCATTCTTTAAGTGTAACCTTGCTGAATGAAATAGTTGCATTTGCTATGATAGCTACAATTATCGCCTGAAGACAACTGAATATAAAAACCGTAACCGGAAGATTGATAACTAATTTATAAACCGCCGCAAGCATTGACATTAGAAAGAAAGCGGGTAAGCCAAAACCTATGAAAGTTGCAGCGGCGCCGGCTACTCCCCGTGTTTTCAATCCAACGTAAGCAGCAGATTGCATTGCGGTTGCACCGGGAATAACTTGACAAAGGGCAACCCCATTACTAAAAGTTTCTTTATCAATCCACTTTTCTTCTTCAACTGCCATCTTGCGGATATAAGCCACCATAGATGGTCCTCCGAATGCGGTTAATCCCAAACGAAGAAATGACGTGAATAATTTTAATAATGAAGGTTGAGAATTTGTTGTCATTATTTACTTAATCCTTTTTAACAATATAGTGCTTTATTCGCTCCGCAGCGCGTTTATTGGATCAAGTAAAGAAGCTTTCCGTGCCGGATATATTCCAAAAAATAATCCGACAAGCATCGAGAATCCGAAAGAGTAAAAGATAGATGTTAAAGAAACACTTGCAGCCCATTCCGTTCCAAAGGCAATTATAAGCGAACCGATCACACCGATGAATATCCCCATTACTCCTCCGCCAATACTAAGAATAGCTGATTCAATTACAAACTGAATTAGAATATCTTTTTTGCTTGCACCCACAGCCATTCTCAAACCGATCTCGTTTGTTCTTTCACGAATAGCGATAAGCATAATTGCGAGAACACCTATTCCGCCAACCAGCAAGGAGATGCCGGCAATACTTGTAATTAGCATTGTAAAAGTGTCGGTTGTTTCTCGCTGTGTTTCTAAAAGATCGGTTTGACTTTGTATCGTGTAATCGTCTGCTTTATTTTGTTTAATTAAACGGTGCCGTTCTCTCAAAACTTCGGTGATCTGTTTTGCGGTCTCCACCATTTTTTCTTGATTGATTGCCTGAATGTTTATTGAATTTATGTAGCTAAGATTAAATACTCTTCTAAGCGCAGTTTGTATCGGAATAAAAATTTGATCATCCTGATCAAACCCGTTCAAGTCAACTCCTTTGGATTCCATAACACCAATAACTTCGAAAGGAATTTTCCCAATGCGTATAGTTTCGCCAATCGGGTCTTCGCCTCCAAACACATTTTTAACAACGGATTGACCTAATACAGCAACCCGTCTTGATGCAGAATTTTCTTCATAGCTAAAGAAGGATCCTTTAACAGCGCGAAAATTTCTAATCTCTTGAAATTCACTTGTTGTTCCAACGATAGTTGTGTTAGTGCTCAAGTTGCCATACTTAACTTGCATTTTTTTACTCTGCACTGGTGCGGATAATTTTATCAGCGA
The DNA here is from genome assembly GCA_026390775.1 of Ignavibacteriales bacterium. Classification (NCBI taxonomy): domain Bacteria; kingdom Pseudomonadati; phylum Ignavibacteriota; class Ignavibacteria; order Ignavibacteriales; species Ignavibacteriales bacterium. Next base: position 49,106 of record JAPLFF010000004.1, read on the forward strand.
GCACTCCTTCTGAAGTGCAACAGCATCTTGAAGTATAAGAGTTGTAACTACTCCGCGTATCTGCATCCTGCCTGCAGTATTTTGAACTTGCCCCGCATTTATTATTAAAAGGTCGGTGCCCATAGCTTCTATTTTACTTAGCACTTCATTTTGCGCACCGTTACCGATAGCTACCATAATGATCACTGCTGAAACACCTATTATAATTCCAACAAGTGCAAGGATCGTTCGTAACTTATGTGCTAATAGCTGCCTCCTCGATATTTTAATACTTCGTGCAATTTTCATTGTGTAATCGTAGTGTTCGTTTTTTGAATGCCGTTAAATTATTCATTCCGTCAACTTGCAAAAGCAAAGAATCCGTTTTATTATCGCAGTGCTTCTACTGGTTGTAATTTGGATGCTCGTTTTGCCGGTTGCAGCCCCGCGATAATTCCAACCAAACTTGAAGAAACGACACCGAGCACAACGCTTATCCAAGAGATTGATACGGGCATACCTGTTATCATTTCTAAAACTTTTGCGCCAATTCCTCCGAGAATAATTCCTATTACTCCTCCGATCAGCGTAATGGCAGACGCTTCAAACAAAAACTGCATCATTATGTCTTTACTTTTTGCTCCAACTGCCTTACGCAAACCAATTTCTTTTTTCCTTTCGTTAACCGATATGAGCATAATATTAGCAACAACTACACCTCCGGCGATTAAAGAAATACCTGCTATGAGAGCAAGAAAAATGTTAAAAGTTCCCGCAATTTTTTCTGCAAATTTGGTTATCTCGGTCGGAGTTGTAATTCCAAAATCATCCAGAACACCCGGTGCGAGAGAGTGACGCTCTCTAAGAATTGCCCGAATATTTTCTGAAGTTTTGTCTATATCTTTTGAAGAAGTTAAAAGAATTTTTACTGCGGTTATGTAATCAACATTGGATACGCGTCTCATAAAAGTAGTAAGAGGAATATTAATTCTATTATCCATATCTCCACCGCCGGGGCTTGTTCCTTTCGATTGCATAATTCCTTTTACTTCAAATTGGATGTTGCCGATCCTTATTTGCTGTCCGATAGGATTTTCATCTCCAAAAAGTTCTTTTTTAACGGTGGGACCTAAAAGGCAAACTCGGTTAAGATTTGACATATCTTCATCCGAAATAAAATCTCCTTCTTCTACATCCCAATTCCACACTTTTGCCCAAGTGGGGGTAATGCCAAACACATTAGTCGTTGTAGATTTTTCCATATACTTGATTTCAGCTCCCCCTTTTCTATTGAAAGGTGCTATATCTACTACTGTAGTTACTTCACGTTTTATTACTTCAGCGTCCTCCAATTTCAAAGTAATTATTGGTTGCCCGCCTGTTGGTTGCCCCATCATACTTCCCGATCCTGCAGAAACCATAATGCTTTCAAGTCCAAATTTTTTCACTCTATCCATCACGCGGTCTTGCGCCCCCATTCCGGCGGAAATAATTAATGTTAGAGCGGTAATACCAATTACTATTCCTATCATCATCAAAAATGTTCGGAGTTTATTTCTTCCAAGTCCAACGTAAGCAATTTTCAATAATCTATTTGTTTTCATTAGAAACCTCCGTGGAAGAAATTTTATTTAGTTCATTCTCCGCATCTAACGGATTCTGATTTACTTCATCCGAGATAATTTTACCGTCTGCAATTTTGATAATACGTCTTGTGTGTTCAGCAATATCTTGTTCGTGAGTAACGAGAACGATTGTTCTTCCTAATTTATTCAATTCATTAAAAAGAGAAATTATTTCAAGACTTGAACGAGTATCAAGATTTCCGGTCGGCTCATCGGCAAAAATAATTTCGGGATTGTTCACAAGTGCACGGGCAATTGCAACACGCTGCTGCTGTCCGCCTGAAAGCTCACTTGGATTATGATGGATTCTGTCTGCTAATCCAACCGATACCAAAGCTTCCTTTGCAAGATTTGTTATATCTTGCCTGTCGGAATAAATTAATGGCAGCTCAACATTTTCGAGAGCGTTTGTTCTCGCTAATAAATTGAATGATTGAAACACAAAACCAATTTTTTGATTCCGGACTTTCGCCAACTCTTCGTCATCAAGTTTGCTCACCTCGGCTCCGTCGAGTATTAATGAACCATTTGTTGGTTTATCTAGACAGCCGAGGATATTCATCAATGTGGATTTGCCCGAACCCGAAGCTCCCATTATAGCAACAAATTCTCCTCTTTGTATCTCAAGTGAAACATTATTGAGAGCTGTTACTTCTGTGCCCACACCTTTGCCGTAAAATTTAGAAATATTTTTCGCTTGAATTATAATATTGTTCATAATTATTTCCTTTTGTTTTTCTTATTTTATTCAGAGATCATAACTTTTTCACCTTCGTTTAATCCGCTTACAATTTCCGTGTAACCGTTACTATTCCATCCTATTTTTACTTTGCGCTGAACTTTTTTCTCACCTTCAATGACTGTTACAAATCTTTCTCCTTTATCTCTTTTGACTGCACTTGCAGGAATAGTTAGTACATTTTTTCTCATCTCAAGGTATAAAGTAACGTTAGTTGTCATTTCCGGTCTAAGAATTTTATTCTGAAAATCTGTTATTTGTATCGTGACGATATAGTTAACAACATTATCCTGGATAACAGCTTTCGGATAAATGGCTGTTATCTTTCCTTTGAAATCGCTATCCGAATATGTGTCAACGGTAAAGCTCGCTTCTTGTCCAACTTTAATTTTTCCGATGTCGGTTTCATCAACATAGGCATTTACCTCAAGTCGTTTAAGATCAATGATGCTAACAAAAGTAGGAGACGCTAAACTTGCAGAAACAGTTTCACCCTCTTGAGTTGAGACAGAGGCAATTACTCCGGATGTTGTCGCATAGATTTTTGTGTAGGACAACTGCACTTTAGCAAAATCAACATTTGCTTCGGCTTGTTTTAACTGTGCTACTGCTACTTTAAATGAAGTCTCGGCTATATCAACCTGCTGTTGAGAAATAAAATTTTGCTGAAGCAGTGATTTCTGCCGTTCGATATTAAGCTTGGCATATTCATAATCTGCTTTCGCTTTATTTAGCGCTGCTACGTTTTGATTCAACTTAGCTTGAAGTTCCGCATCATCCAACTCGGCTATTATTTGTCCTGCTTGAACGTAATCCCCGATATTTGCTTTAAGCTTTTTAACTACGCCGGAAATTCTCGAACCAATTTTTACTTCAGCGCCGACCATCGGTTTAATAATTCCTGTAGCAATAACAGTCGAACCAATATCTCGTCTGGCGGCAATAGCAGTTTCAATTTTGCTCTCTTTTTTCCCATCACCGCTGAATACAAAAAGTCCCATAACAACAGCTATTACAGCAAATAAAACTATGCTGACTATGATAATATATTTTTTCTTCATCTTATTATTTCTCCTGAAAAGTGTTTATGCCGGTTGCCCTTTTTAAAGATGCAACTGCAATCTTATAATCTGCAAGCGATTGAATAAAGGTTTGTTCGGCTATCACGTAGTTTGTTTGTGCATCAATTACTTCTATCATTGAGCCCAATCCTTCACGGTATTGTCCTTCAGCTATTTTCAAGTTTTCTTTAGCATTTTCTAAAAATGTTTTTGCATTTATGATTCGTTCATCCGTTTCTTTAATGTTCAGATAAGCGCTCCATACATCGAGACTAACTTGCTGACTCAGAGACTCGAATTGTTTTTCCAATCCTTTTAGAGCTATATCTTCTTCTACAACACGGGCTTTTGTTGAAAATCCGGTAAACAATGGGAAGCTTAATGTTAGTCCATAAAACCAGTTTTCCTGAAGTGATGATATTGCTGTCCCACCGTAGTTATAAGAGGCTTCCGCTGAAAGAGTAGGGAAAAAATCACTCTTAGCAATTTGAATGTTCGACTTTTGCACATTCAATTGTTCACTAAACTTTTTTAGCTCCGGTCTATTTTGATAAGCTTGCTTCTTCAGCTCATTAAATTCCTGTAATTGATTTTGTTCAATAATTGCAAGATCGTCAATAATAGTAATTGGAGAATCTGCCGGAAGTCCTAATAGTAAATTCAAATTACCCTTTGCTACAAGGAGATCGTTTTTTACTTTAATAAGTGTAAGATTGGAATTTGAAAGCTCTACCTCTGCTTTTAATATATCCGAACGGGATGCAAGACCGGTCTTGAATTTTGCATTTGCGTAATCGAGAAAAAGTTTGGCTCTTTCAATGGTTTTATAGGCTGACTCAATGAACCGTTCGGCTTGCAGCATACGATAATACCCTTGTGTAATCTTTAATATCAAATCCTGCTTATTAACTTCGTGTTGATAGTTACTTGCTTGATAATTGTAATTAGCGGCATTAACCGTTGCATCAGTTTTCAATCCCTGAAATAGATAATAACGAGCCGATACACCGGCATTATAATTATTATATGGCGAGGTAGTCACTCCTTTATTTGAAGACCTATCAAAGCTTGAGTTTATATTAATCGAAGGGAAATAACCCGATCTCGCTTCATCAATCCGCACTGCACTTTCATCAACGGTATAAGAAGAAGAAATTATGGCGGGATTATTTTTCAGCGCAATTTGAATGCAGTCTTCCAAAGAATATTTTTTATCATTCGTTTGAGCGCTTACGATAGAAACAGAAAGCAATAATAAAAGGATTATCTTTTCCATAGTCTTTGTTTTTAGTTTTGTATTTGAATACTTGATTTTCATTCACAGTCCTTTTTTCTATTGGGCATTTGATTTATGCCGGGATTTCTTTGCTGACCTTGGAATCGTTCGGTAAGGATCTTGTAGAATTTTTCAGATTGTTCCGGTGTTAATACTTTTTTGAATTGATAAAAATGCTGCACAACCCATCTTTGAGATTCTACTTGCTGACGACTGAACTGCTCCAAAATACCTTCAAGCTTTTGACTGCTCACTTCCGATTGCCAGATTTCTTTTAACATTTCTTTGCGGAGTGATTCGAATTTTGTATCGAGAGTGTCGAGTTTAGAGTGAAATTCTGTTCTTATCTTTTCAAACTGTTCTATCTGCTGTGGCGTTAATTTTAATTCCTGTTTAATTGATTCGAATCTATTTTCCGGTAAGATACTAACGGACGCATTATTCGCAGCCATCCATTTTAAGTATATAATTGTTCCCAAAGATGAAAGATTGATTAAGGTAACAATTACAATTAGATAAATTGTAATTCTCTTTTTCATTTTTGTAATCCTTTGTCGTTTGACGCTGATAAAAATATATCCTTTGTTATACTGTTTGGTGACACAACATCGAAGTAACTCATTCCAAAATCGTCTCTAATATTTTCTGTTTTAACGTAAGAATTGTTCTTCACTCCTGTTCGCGGATTCAATCTGCTTCCAAACCACGAACCTGTTAAAATCGCCAAAACAACTACCGCAACAGTAAATGCTGTATTTAATAAAAGCTTTGCATTAGTAATTGATACCCGGCCTGGGTTTCTCGTCTTTTCTTCCATTCTATTTTTTAAGGCATACCATAATGCCGGTGAAGGTAACGGCTGTTCTAACTTTATTTCTTCATTCCAGATATTTGCAAGCTCTTCAAAATGTTTTTTACAGCTACTGCATTCAGTTAAGTGTTGCTCAATTAATAATTTCTCAGTTTCGGTCAAATCACCATCTATATAAAGAAGAAATCTTTTTTGAATTTTCTTGTGTTTCATAACCTTACCTTTTCTAATATGATAAGACACATAATAAGCCTAAAACTTGCGGTCATTGAAATATCTCTCTATAGCTAATTAGTTTTTTTGCCAGATTTTCTTTTGCTCGGTAGAGCAACGATTCAACAGAAGAAAGACTAAGTGCCATTATTTTTGATATTTCTTTATAAGATAGTTCTTCATAACGGGATAAAACTATTGCGGTTTTCTGTTTTGCCGGAAGGGAACTTATTGCTTCTTGAACTATTTGCTGTATTTCTGATTTCTCTAAAGTTTTTTCGGGTGATAAACTATTATCAGCCATCTCTTTTCCTCCTTCCCGGAAATCCAGAGATAAAAAGTTTATAACTTTTTGTCTTCTTAATCTGTTAATGGAAATGTTTACAGCAATTTGGTAAATCCACGTTGAAAGTTTTGAATCTTTACGAAAATTATTTATCGAATGAAATACTTTTAAAAACACATCTTGCGTAGCATCTTCAGCTTCCTCCTTATTCCCGATCATACGAAAGCAAACACTATAGACCATACGCGCATAGAGATCATAAACATAATTGTATATGAACTCATCACCGTTTTTAAGATGTTCAATTATTTGCTTTTCTTCCATTAACTCAAGACTCGCCGCTCATTTGCAATGGATTCGTAAAGGGAAATTCTTTTAATACAAGATTAGACACATGGATTGACAAAAACTTGTGTTTACAACTAATAATATTAATTGTAATAATATCTTTGACTCTAAACTTAGTTCGACTAAAAAAACAGACTGAGCTTGTGGTTCCCATAGTGGTAATTAAATGTCTAGATCATAGTTTTGTTTTTGCACTTATCGCACTCAAACTGTAAAGTCGTATGGTTGATTTCAAACTTCTCGTGCAATTTTTCTTCAATACGTTTTTGAATCTCCGAAGTATCTTTTACGGAAATATTACCGACTTCTATGTGAGCTTCAAAGTGGGTGTCGTTATCATTTAATTTCCACAGATGAATGTGATGAACATTTTTTACACCGGTTATGGATTCTACTAATTCCCTTAATTCATTCAATTCAATTCCATCTGGCGAGGACATCATAATAACTTCTAAAGCTTCCTTAACAATTTCATAAGTTTCTTTCAAGATATAAACTGATATGAGAATTGTAAGAAGCGGATCTATCCAATAAATTTTATAAAAGATAATAAAGACTGCGCCAATTATTACTGCAACACTTGAAACGGCATCGCTTAATAGATGGAAATAAGCAGCCCTGATATTGAGATTACCTTCAGAACCTTTTTTAAGAAGCAGAGTTCCGGCTACATTTGCAGCCAGTCCAATCGAAGCAACTGCCAGCATTAAACTTCCGGTTATCAAAGAAGGATTATAAAATCTTTCAATCGCTTCTTTAATTAAAAAGAAACTAATAATGATGAGCGTGCTCGCATTTATTATTGCGGCAATAATCTCAGCGCGTTTTAATCCGAATGTATATTTAAACGTCTTTGGTTTTTTACTCAATCGCATTGCAATGTAAGTAATGATAATTGCAATACCGTCGCTGAAATTGTGCATTGCATCGGAAATCAACGATAAGCTTCCTGAACTAAATCCGCCGATAACTTCCGCTATCGTTATTAAGAAATTCAAAGCCATAGTTATAAATAAATTTTTCTCCGAAGTTTCAGCGGCGTGATTATGTGAATGATTATGCGACATATTTTCCTTTATCTTATTTTTTAGTCATTGCAAGCGCAACGAAGTGAAACGAATCAATCTTTGACTCAATGAAACATCCATTGTCAGCGGACAGAATTATAACCGCCCAGCACTCCGTTCTTTGACAAAACAATTTGCCAAAGCTGATTTTTACTTCTTGCGCGGAATGCACCGGCGCTTGAAAGTAAAAAATATTCCCACATTCTGTAAAAACGTTCGCTGTATTTGTTTTTTAATTTATCCCAATTGTTTCTGAAATTTTCATACCAAGCCATTAATGTTTTATCGTAATCTGCCCCTATATTATGCAAGTCTTCAACTATAAATAAACCCTCTACTGATCTTGCAAGCTGTGCAATTGAAGGAAGCATTCCATTTGGAAAAATGTATTTATGAGTCCAGGCATCCGTTGCAATTGTTGAACGAACCTCACCAATTGTATGGAGTAAAAACAAGCCGTCTTCTTTTAAGTTTCTTTCGGCTATCTGGAAATACTCTTTGTAATTTTTGTGTCCAACGTGTTCAATCATTCCAACTGAAACAATTCTATCAAATTTCTCATTTACTTCTCTGTAGTCTTGTAATCTAAATTCAACAGGCAAACCTTTGCACAATTCTTTTCCGAGCGCTACTTGTTCTTTTGAAACAGTTATTCCAAGAACTTCAACTCCATATTTCTCTGCTGCATATTTTCCAAACGCTCCCCATCCGCAGCCGATATCAAGCACGCGCATTCCGGATTTTAGGTATAATTTTTTGCAGACCAACTCAAGCTTGTTTTCCTGAGCTTCATCCAGTGTTTTTGCTTCTTTCCAATAAGCGCAGCTATAGTTCATTCTTTTATCGAGCATGTTTTGGAAAAGATCGTTTCCTAAATCGTAATGCCGTTCACCAATAATAAAAGCTCTTCTTCTTGCCTGCATATTGATTAAATAAAAGCCGGCAAGCTGCAAGGCAACTTTTAGATTACGCTTAATTTTATTTTGCAAATCGGCACGGATAATTCTGAAAATCATCACGTCAAGTTTTTCAACATTCCACCAATTATCCATATAGGATTCGCCAAGTCCAAGTTCAACTTCCGTAACAGCGCGTTTATAAAACCTATCATTGTGAACATGAATATCCCATGGGCTGCTGCCGTTAACATCAATACCGGCGAGAGATAATAAATTCGTTACAAGCAATTCATATTTTGTAGTTTCCATAGGTTCACTCTCTTTAACTAACATCAAGAAGGTCTAATCTTCCGCCAAGTTTTTTTACTTTATACTCTTTTATATCGTTCAAAGCCAATAGTTTGTTAATTGCGCTGGTATATTCATCTCTAAAATCTTTTAAAAGTGTTTGTGTATCACCATTCTTATTCTTAGAAAATATTTCTTCTAAGTTATAGCTAAATCCTTGCAGAAAGTTCATGTAATTAAACAAAATATCGTTCACTGTTTCAAGCGTGGATTTCATGGAATCATATTCGGATTTTTGTTTTACATATTCTCTTTGAGCAGTAACGTTATTTAGCGTGATTGAAAAATGAGTAACTATACCAGCTGAATTATAGATAGGCGAAAATGAACATAAACTCCAAAATGATGAGCCGTCCTTTTTATATGCTAATAAACTAAAAGAGTTTTTTTTATAATTAGCAATTGCGTCGTTAATATTTTCAATATCTTCAGAGGAGGATTCGGCTCCGAGTAAAATATTAATTTTTTTTCCAATTATTTCTTCCGCAGAATATCCGGTCATTTTTGTTAACCCACGGTTAGCATAAATAATACTTTTGTTTTCGTCTTCTGCATCGATGACAATAAATCCCTCGTTGGTATCGAGAAGGTAATGAGAACGTATTTGTAAAAACTTTTCCGGTGATAATACTTGATTCATAAGTTACCTAACTTTTTGAAACAACAACTACAAAATGTGAACCGCTATATTACCAGAACGCTGTTTTCCGAATCGCCGAAAGGATTAAGCACATGTATATCTGCTTCGGCTTCATTTAACCAAACACCGCTGCCGCAATATCTGAATTGATATTCTTTGCCGGCTTCAAGTTCAATCGTTATGCTTTCTTTGTTCTTTGAAGTGAACAAATTTGCTTTGTGATCCCAGTTATTAAATTCACCTACCAAAGCAATCTCATCGAATTGTTCTGCAATTTCTTTTGGCAGTGTAAATGTAACTTTGCATGTTGATTTGTCTTTTGAGTATTCTTTTTTAATTGACATGACATTCTCCTTCAAATTTATTTAGGAAATATCCGCCTCCTCTCAATTCAAAAGGAGGCATTGATTTTCTATTTAATAATCCTATCCAATCTCAGCAATCGGTTTTTCTTTCTTTTTATCAATCATATAAGCGAACATTGGTATATAAATAAGTGTGAGCAAAGTCCCGATTAATAACCCGCCGATTGCAACATCTGCTAAAGGACTTAATCTTTCCAATCCAACAGCTTGTTCAAGAGCTATCGGAATCATTCCGGCAATAGTGCCGAACGCCGTCATCATAACGGGACGGAAACGAATGCGAACGCTTTCGATTGCGCTTTCAAACGGGGTTTCACCGTTTGCTCTATAATTTTGATAGAAGTCGATAAGCAAAACTGCATTCTTAATTATGATTCCAAAGAGCAATAATATCCCAAGAAGACTCGGCATACAACTCGGTTTATGAAACAATAACATTCCCCACGCCGCGCCGATCATCGCAAGAGGCAAAACTGCAATCATAATGAACGACATTTTTACAGAACGGTAAAAAGAAATTAGAACCATTAATAAAAGAATTATTCCCAATCCAATTGCCTTTATCATTCGTGCAAAACTGTCGTTAATTTGCGCGATGTCTCCTTCTTGAGTTATTATATCGTTATCATTCTTAACGTTCACAAGCGCGGCTTCAGCATCGTCTGTTAAATGGCTTACCGGGCGATTTGCGCGGTAACCGTTAACATCAATACTGTAAAGCATTTTGTCGCGTTCGATTTTTGCGAAGGTTAGATTTTTAGAAATCGTCGCCAAATGCTCAAGCGGTATTTCTCCCATCGGCGTATGAATTGGTAATAACCTTAAGGTTTGTTCATTCTCGCTGAACTTTCCTTTGAGATACAATCGAACGATTTGCGTGTTCAAAGATTGAAGATCAGCATTGAGTCCAACAGTTTGTCCTCTCACCGGAATTTGCATCGCGATTTCGTATGGAGTTATTCCGTAGCTCAAAGCTTTATTCTCATCAATGTTTAAAACTATCTCGCTAAAATCTTTATCCCAGCTTGTGGATAACGAAGTCAATCCTTTTATATCCTTCAGAGCTTTTTCAACTTCGTGAGATTTTTCTGCTAGTCCGTCCACCATTGGAGATTTTATTCTAACATCCAACGTTGCTTTAATTGTAGAAAGTGCCGTTGCTCCGAAATCATAAACATCATTTTTCTTTATGCCTTCCAGATATGAAAGTTTATCGCGTATAATATCTTCGATCTGCCACATGTTCATTTTTCTATCGAACCGGTTCACGCAGTATATTGTTATTGTTGCCTCAGCCGGTAAGTTGCCGCTGCCTAAACTTAGAACGCCCATTTCGTTTCCAAAAGCAACCGAACTTTTTGTTACCCACGGCTGTTGATGAAGCCATTTTACAAAAGGTTCAATTTTGGTTTCAGCGTTATTAACCGTTGAATTCGAACTGAACATTACCTGCGCTTTAATGATGCCGGTGTCCATCGGCGGCATCGCGTCTCTGCCAATAGTCGGCATGATAGTTTTCATACTTAAGGCGAGAAGAATTACCACGCCAAGTATAAGAGCAACGCGCCGCCAAACTCTATTCTTACCGTTTGAGAATTTAATTACGTTCACATACGGTTCTACCATTCTTCCAAACGATTTATTATAAATCTTGTTGAACCACAACTCAACTTTGGTTTTGCCGGTTCCCTTTTTGTAAAGAGATTCCGAAAGTTTTGGAATAAACGTGATTGCCAGAAAGAACGAAATCAAGAGTGCAATGATTAAAGTCATTATTAGCGGCAGAAATATTTTTTGAGGAAATCCGCCTACAAACATCAATGGAAATACTATCGCTATTGTTGCTAACGTTCCGGACCAAATTGGACCGATGACTTCTTTTGTTCCCTTATGAATTGCGGTTTGTAAATCCTCTTTCAACTCGTTAAGATGCCGCTCGATATTTTCAAGCACCACAACGGCGTCATCGGTAAGCATTCCAAGAGCAAGAATTATTGCCGTATAAATAACAATGTTTAAACTTCCTCCCGTAAGCCAGATTACCGCCATAGTAGAAAAGAATACCAATGGAATTGATAACGCGGCGGCAATGATTGCTCTAAAATTTCCAAGGAAGAAAAGTATAATTAACAGCGTATAAAATATCGCGTCTCTTAATGCGACGAGCATATTATCGTTGGAAAGTTCAATCAAATCCCGTTGCGTATCGGATATTTCAAAATTTATGTTGGGATATTTTGCTTCGAGTTTTGTCATCTCTTCACGTGCGGCTTTACTTACACTTAAAACGCTTCCGCCCGGAGCGCGTTGAATAGCCAATGCTATTGCCTGCTTTCCGTTGCCGATATAACCGCTTGTGCGTTTTGCGTAGCTCCAGCTTACGTTTGCAATATCGCCCAATCTTACATTTGGCATAACGCTAATTTGTTTTAACCGTTCAACCTCATCTTTCTCGCCGTAGAAAGTAATTGTATAAAAACTGTTTTCTCCTTTCACAAATCCAACCGGCATATCACGGTTTAGTGTTTGCAACGCTTTGGCTATTTTATCAAAATCTGTGTTATACTTTTTAGCTTTGAATGGATCTACTTCAACATTGATTGAGCTTTCATATCCTCCGAAAACTTCAACGTTGCCGATATCCGGGTTGCTTAACAGATACGGCTTTAAGTAGCTGTCGGCAATTTTTCTAATATCGCCGAGATCGATATTATTGTTTTTCGGTGATAAAGAAATGACATCTACCGGAAGAATAAAATCTCCCGCCGTATAAATTGCGGGGTTCGCGTCTGCCGGTAAAACTCCCTTGGCAATTGAAAGTGCGTTAGCTACGTCAACCGCCGCCGCGTTCAAACTTTTTTCATAACTGAATTCCGCTTTCACAATCGAAAAGTTTGCTACGTTTATCGAACTGATATCCGTTACCAATCCTAACCGCGCAATTTCCTGCTCGATAGGTTTTGAAACTGTATTTGCAGCAACTTGTGCCGTTGCCCCCGGTATTTTTGTAATAACCATTACCTGTGGGGGCGTTGAATCCGGGAACAAATTTTTGGGAAGAGTAACAAGCGCGATAATTCCCATTACAAAAAATCCGGCAAGCAGAGAGTAAAGGAGATGCGGACGTTTATAGAAATATTCAAACATGATTATCTCTCCTCTGTTTTAATACTTGCGCCGCTCAGAAGTGTAAGAAGAATATCCTGCTTGGCAACCACAAGTTCTTTACCTGATAGTTCATTGTTCCCGATTACAACGCCGTCCTCGCCGGTTTGAATAATATTTACTTTCGTTGCAACCGCTTTGTCATTCTCCTTCACAAAAACATAGTTCATACCGTCTCTGTTTAAAATTGCGTCAATCGGAAGTTTAATTGCGTTGCCGTTATAAACTTCAACATCTACTTCAACCCGTTCACCCGTAGTCATTCCGTGGGCTTCAACATTTACTTTGTAAGCTGATAATCCGTTTAACGTTGTATTCAATGGAATTGCTTTATAATCTTTACCGCCGACGTTTACACCGTAGACTTGTAAATCAGAGGGAACATAGAGCATCAAATAAAAATCGCTGCTCGCGCTTAAGGTTGCAACCGGCTGCCCCGGCATTATCATATCTCCCGGGTTAACTATATTTCTGGAAATCTGTCCGTCAACCGGGGATTTTATAATTGCGTAAGAAAGATTATTCGTAGCATCATTCAAATTTTGCGTTGATGCTTCAACTTTAGCTCTTAGTTCCGCAAGCTGGCTTTCTTCCATTTCCGATTGTTCTATCGAAGCTCCTTTTACAGCGAGAAGTTCTAAAGTTCTTTTGTGTGTTGCTTCTAAATTTTTAAGTGCTGTCTTCGCGGCTGATAATTGTGATTGAACGCTTGCTTTGTTAGCTTCAATTGTGGTAGCGTCAAGCCGCGCGATTATTTCTCCCTTTCTTACAAACGTGCCGCTGTTTTTTACATACTCAACACGCGCCGCAATTTTGGAAGCAAGATTTACATCCATATCGTTTTGCGTTTGCGCCAGATACGGCAGCGTTAGTTTAACTTGTTGCTGCTGAGCTTTAATTGTAGATACGGTAATAGCGTAAGTCTTTGCCGAAGGCAATGCTTCTTCTGCTTTCTTTGCTCTCACTAAGACAAAGATTGCGGCAATAATTATTAAAACCGTAACACCGGTTCCGATTTTTATTCCCTTTGATATTGCCGCCAGTCTATTAAATAAATTTATCATTTTACTATCTCCTCTATGCTGTTTCCATAAATAACGGCAAGCTTAACAAGCGTCTGCCACTTTTGTGCCTGCGCCTTAAATAATTTTGATTTTTCAAGAACAAGATCATCCTCATATTTCAAGTAATCTTCCATCGTCATTTGATCAGCTTGATAACTTACCTTTGCAATGTTCAATAATTCTTCTTTGTCTTTAATGCTGTTGTTATAAAGCTCGATTGAGTTTTCAACTAGAGGAAGACTTTTTTGTAATTGCTCTGCTTGAGATGAAAGTTCAAGACTCATTTTATCCAATTCATTTTGGGATGCTTTTACTTCAACGGCGCTTTTGCTTATTTGTGAATACTGGTCCATCGCAAGCAATGGAATTTTTAACACCAATCCGATTGTGTAATAATTTTCGGCAATGTCCTTGCTGTTATTATAAGCCGTTGCAAAGCCTCTGCTAAAATTTCCTTGCAGCGCAAGCATTGGAAATAATTTTTCTACTTCAGCGCGATGACCTAATCTATCGGCTTCCAATTTTTCTTTTAACGGATCTAACGCTTTTATTTCTCCATCCTTATAATTTCCGGTCTGCGTCATCGGAAGCGAATTTTTTAATGATATACCCGTTAATGTTCTAATTCCGGCAAGAACTTCTTCTCGCTGCAACGAAAGATCATTTTTCATTACGTCTATTTCACTAACGCCGTTATTTATTTTAAGCAGAGATGATTCCGGGGCGCGTCCGTTCTTTACTTTGATTGTTATAAATTCCTTAGTCTTCAAAAGAGAATTTTTCTTTTGATCCAGCGCCGCTCCTAACGCGTCTATATACGCAAGGTTGGAATTCAAGCTTACAAGCATCGCTTCATTCTTAAGCAGATTAATATATTTTTTGTCTTCGGCGGATTTATACATCATCGAGGTTTTTGAAGCCATCGTATAAATTGATTTAACAAAAATCGGCATCGAAACAGTAGCTCCAATTCGATAAACATTTTGACTGAACGGCTGCGTAAGCGATGGGTCTTTAATTAATGTGAACATTTCGTTTGGAGGCAATGGCAATATACCCGTCGCTTTAGAGTAATAGTCAAATCTCCCAAAAAGATCTATGTTGGGAAAAAGATAACTATGAGCCATACTCTTTCCCGCATCGGCTTGCTCTATATTTAATTCATCGCTCATTGTTGCCGGATGTGTCTTTAATGAATCGAAGAGCGCTCCGATATTCTTTACTTCTTGACCAAACAATAGTAGCGGGATGAAAAGAATAATTATTATTTTTTTTAGCATTGCTGCCTCCTTTAATTAAAATTTTCTTACATGGAAGCGATAAATGGTTTAGGAAAATCCGTAGAGAATGTTGTGTATAAACTATTTGCCGCTTTCGAATCGCCGCTTTCAATTGCTTTTATCCATTCGTCTGCTGTTTTGTTTATTGATGCGAACTGCGGCGCAAAGTTTTCTGTGTGTTTTACTTTTTCGTTAGTTTGCTCTAACATCTTTTTTATCATTACGCCGTTTTCTTTTGCAAGTTTAATATTACCGGCGTTTGCCATATCGGTCGCTAATTTCATTTGCATGTTGATAACAAACAGCATATCGGTTAAATCAACTGTTCCGTTGTTTCTGTGCATCCTTCCAAATATTTGACAGAATGTGCTGCAATATTTTGCGGCTATCTTATAATCTTTTTGAGCGGCTAAAGTTTTTACAAGTGTTAAGTTATCTGCAAAGTCGTCGAAATAACTAGCCCAAAGAGGGTCGTTCTTATATTCAGCCGGTGGATTGTTTTTAAATTTTTGTGTTAAAGATTCCAGCTCAGTAGCGGCTGCTGAAATAACATTTGACACTTGTTGTTCGGTTGGATTGGCCGCTTTCATTGTTCCGCAAGTCATAACTGCTTTTTTATGGAAGCCGGACGCTTCTTTATCAAATGCGGATTGCGCAAACATTGAAGTTGCCACGAATCCAAAGATGAATAACATTGCAAATAATTTTTTCCCCGCTAAGCGGTTCGCCTTTGGCGAATTCATTTCGTTCAACATTTTTAGTTTTCCTTTTATGTTTATATAGTGGAGCGGCATTTAGCCGCCCCGGTTTTATACTTTGTAAATTATAATCCAAACATTACGCTTACGTATGTATTCCAATAACTCAAGTTATCTCCGTTGTATTGATATTTTGTCGAAAGATCGAGCCCAATATTTTCACTTAGCGGAATTGCATATCCTGTTCCTACGCTGAAACCCCATTCGGTTTTTGAATCAGATATATTTTGTGGTCCTGTCCAGCTATAAAAATGCAATCCGGTTTCAACCATTCCATACCATCCGCTTACAAAGTATAGTTTAGTTCCAACTACTAATGGAACTGCAGAATAGCTGTAGCCATTGCTTTCTGCAAAACCTAAGTAACCGCTTGTAACTGTTCCGTTCCAAGCTCCGCCAAGATGAAATTCATATTGACCTGTAACTCCCCAGCCGGTGCTTGCAACATTTGATAAATCACTCATTGGAAAATTCAATTGAGTTCCTAAGCTCAATATGTTTGAACTTTTCAATGATTGTGCGTTTGATAGACCTACAAACATCATAACGCTAAACAAGGTGAATAGTAACTTCTTCATTTTAATACTCCTTTTATTTGGTTAAATTGGAGTATAAATTATGTGGGATTTGTTCACGCAAATCCGTTATAAGCATAATTTATACGTGGTTTATTAACGTGGAGCGGCAGTTTGCCGCTCCGTTGTTTTCAATTCATCAAAGAACATCAATTAGTTTTTGCAGCGCAGTCAATGCAAACTTGCTTGCCGTTTTTTAATCTTCCATATTCTTCTACCGTCATTTCGCCGCAGTCTTCACACACGAAACCTGCAAAGCTGTCTTTATTCGGTTCAAGTTTGTAATCGAACACTTCTGAAATATTAATCAGTTTTTCTTCCGGAGCGTTTATAACATTGTTAATTAACGGATCAACAACCTCAGCCGGAACCTTGCTCGCCGGTATTCCTTTTTCTCTGTAATCTTTGAAGAAAGCCGATTGTTTATTCTGAAGCATAGCTTCTGCTTTTGGTGTTACACGAACGGCTTTTCCGTTTGCTCTGTCTATTAATGTTACCGCCCACTTTCCTTTATGCGTTTTCTTAATGTTCCCTTTACCGAATGTTGTTCCCATTATTACCTGAAGTCCGTCAGCGTAACAAGTAGCGCAGTGATCTTCACCAAGATCAACGAACGCTACAACTTGCCCATCCTTCGCTCTTTCAACTCCGAGTGCGTTCATTGCTGCCGCACCTACTTTTAGTCCCATCGGCATTGCGGGACATTTATGCCCGTGAAATTTTTGTCCGAACTCCAACCAATCTTTTGGATTAACCATATTTGCAACTCCTTCCTTTTATTAATTAAAAAATATCTGATATTGAATTTCCGCTTCGTTTATATTTTTATTTCTGCTGAACTGTGTTTTGTAATCTGCCATCAATTTATTTTTTTGAGACAAGTAATAATTGAACCCAACTAAATACCATTCGTTATCGTTGGTTGCCGGATTAAGATCCTTATACTTTTCTATTTGAGTTAATATTTGAAAATCGTTTGCGAGATAGTATGCCGCATAAACGTAATAACCCCAAGCATTTTGATTCATAATGTCCGCATTAACAAACTCACTTTGAAAATCAAATTTTTCTATCTTTAATTGCGCTTGAAAACCATATCGGTAATCGTTTCCTGCTATAGTTTCATTGGAGGTAAATATTTTAGGAAAAGTTTGATTTTCTAAGAATCTATAACCGAATGACGCTCCAATGTTTGCTAACTCATTTTTATCATTGATAAGATTGTAGCTCGCCTTTGTTGTGTATAGTAGAGAATTATTAATGTTGGTTCCTGGAAATTTTTGATTGCCGTTAAATATTCCTAAACTGAGTTTGAGATCTGAATCAAGCAGATCAAAATTTCCTTCAACGCCAATTTCTCTTGCAGAACTTTTATCTCCGTGGATTAAATTATTGATAACATTTGCCCGTTCTAATACCGGTATAAAAGCATCGGATTGCATTCTCTGCAAAGTAAAATTCGGAACAAATTTTCCAACTCTTAAAAAACCAAAATTCCATTTAACATCTACAAAAGCATCCTGGAAATAAAAATTATCATCTGTAATCGAGCGATATACTGCCTGCATTTTATATGTAATATTTTCAGCCAAAGGTGCTTTACCGTCAATCCAAAGTTTTGCTCTTCGTATCATGAATCCCGCACTAATTCTATCATTATAAGTGAAGCGACTTTGAATATATCCGTTCCAATCGAATGACTTTTCTTGTGCAAATACAAATTCAAATGAAATCAAACTCAACAAAACAATAAAAATCTTTTTCATTCTTTCCTCTAATTAAATTAGTTTAATAAGTATCTGTGCGGCTAACGCCCACATTATTAAACCGAGTCCGGCTTTTATCATTTTGGGTTTTACTCTCAAACTAAATCTGGCTCCAAGATTTCCGCCAATAAGAACAGCTACACCAGCCGCGGCTATTAAAGGATAATCAAGTTTGTGCGATGTCGCGTGACCAATTATTCCGGCAAGCGCAGAAAAGGATATTATCAAATGTGAAGAACCTGCTGCGGACTTTGTTGGATATTTTAAAACATAAGTCATGAATGGAACTATTAAAACACCGCCGCCAACACCAAGCAATCCGGAGATAAGTCCTACAGCAAAACTAAATGCGACAATTAATGCATACTTAGCAGTCGTTAACATTGGTAATGGTTCCTCATCTGTATCATTTCCTTTTTGCCAATATGTCAAAATCATTCTTGTGCCAAGTATTAGAAGGAAGGATACAAACAACCACAGCAATACGTTTTGATTTACTTGTTTGGCAAAAACACCGCCCGTAAAAGCTCCAATAACAATACCCGGCACAAACATGAACGAAGCTTTCATGTCGATCATCTTATTCTTATAAAATACATATCCGGCAGAGATCGAGGTTATTAGATTTAGAACCAACGAAGTTGATGTAGAGCTTAAAACCGAAAACCCAAGTAGTATTAACAGCGGAGAGTAAACCGACCCTCCGCCCTGTCCAAACATCGAGAAGACAAAAGCAAGAACAAAAGAAAATATAACTGCCATTATAAGAACGCTGTTCAAATCCATTTCTTTATCTCTCCTAATTTTGGTTTTTTGAAATCAGCAAGTTTGGTAAATGGATTACTGTTTCTTCCGCTTCTCTTTCGGAACAAGGAATGCAAACTCTCTTTCCATCTTTCACTCTCAAGTATCTTTCAAAAACATATTCTCCGCATACTTCGCACTTTGCTTTGTTGAATGAACCTTTTACCGGACTATATTTAAAATTTTCAAGAACAGTTACGCTAAATAGTTCATCGTTGGTAGCGTTAAGAACTATATTTATAATATCGATGCGAACACTCTCCGGTATCTCGGAAGGTTCTATTCCTTGTTTACGGAATTTGAAAAATTCGTGGGGAGCTAGTTTATCCTGGAATTCATTTTTAAGAAAAATTCTTACCGCATCTTTTTTACCTGGATACCAAAAAATTGCCGCGACTTTTCCATAATTCAATCTTTCAATCATTCCTTTGCCGAAGGTTGCACTTGTTGCAGACATAATTCCGTCCTGCATACATCCTTGCGGATGACCGACACCCATCTCGGAAAACACATGCATCTGGTGGTCCAAACTTTTTTCCACGCCTAATTTTTCTAATGCCAATGTTCCCATCCTATAACCTATCGGCATAAAGGGGCATCTATGCCCGTGAAATTCGAAAGTCCATTCTGGTAAATTAAACATTGCTATTTCTCCTCTATTGTTTGTAAACATTTACTTACATATATAGACAAATTTTTTTATCCCTTTAAGGTCTTTAAGATTAACGAATACATTCTTTGACAAAAATTATCCACATTCAAACCGCTTTTATTCAATATCATCTCAATATTAAACATTATTGGAATACCCATATAAAGCATTGCAATATCTTCCGGATTAATGTTTTTATCGCATAACCCCTCTGCTATTCCATCTTTTACCATCTTTATTATAAACTGCTTCTGTTCTGAAAGTATCTGATTTAATTTTTCCTTCAGCTCTTTATCACCTAAGTGTGTTGCCTCGGAAAACAGAAGTATGGTTACTCCTCTATTTTCTTTCAGATATCTTACATTGCGGCACAAATAGTTAAACAATTTTTCTTCTGTCTTAACGGGACTTATAACAATGCTTCTAAGCGATCCGATCAAATCGTTTGCAACATCTTCCATAATTCCCTTAATAATATCTCTTTTGGTAGCGAAGTGACGGAAAATTGCCCCTTCTGTAAAGCCAATTCTTTTTGCGAGGTTCCTCGTGGATAGATTATGCAAACCTTCTTCGGCAATTATTTCCAACACCGTTTTCTTTATCTGCTCCTGTCTTACTTCAGTTGATTCTTTTACCATTTTCTCTTATTCCAATAATTAAGTAATCACTCACTTACTAAAATACACAAATAAAATTATTTGTCAAGTTATTTCTTAAAAATCTTTTTTGAATAAAGAGAATTGTTAATGCATCATAGAAGAATTTGCCGCATGTATGAATCTTTTAGGAACCATGCGCTGCTTATCTTCTTGTGCTTTTCAAAATTCCATCTATTCTAGAATCAATTATTCTATGCTAAAAAGGTTATTTTTATTTTCAACAAATTAACAAGTTAAAGACTCTATATGACAAAACTCCTTATTCAGTTCTGTCTGAATTTCTTCAAACCAAAGACACAGCTCCAACTTGAAATCATCTTCCTTAGGAATCAACTCGAAATTCTTAACAGTTTTAAGAATTTGTATAATTATTTTATTCAGAGAATAGTATACTCTCCGACAGCTTCATTTTAATCAATGGATTCAATGTTTTGAAAAGTGATGGTGACCGAAAAATGACTGGATTAATAAGAACTTATACAATTAATTAATTATTCCCTCATAATATATTTCTTAAATACCACTTCATGATATTCTATAAAATCTATTGAGAATTTTTGCTCTTCAATACCACTTTTAAATAGTTTTAGATTTAAAGGTTCGACAACCTCTTCCAACGAAGCAAGCTTGTTTTCAAAAATTTCATTCGCGGTTACTTCAATTCCTTCTATCTCAATTCCATATCCCTGGGATTCGAGCTCCAAACAAATAATTCCAAGAGCTGAATTCATTTCATCGGCACTAAGGGCCAAGTATATTTTCTCTAAGTTCATATATTTTACCTTTTATTATTTACTTCTACTTATACCATTATTTGCATTATCAACTTCTGCTTTATAATATATTATTTCTTATTAATAATTTGATATTGGGCCATAATTTTCATTTGATCACTTTTCATATATACTTCATGAATTTAGAACTTTTAGTTTTTCTAATAATTCTCAACATTACTTTTTCAATTTTTCCTTCAATCTCACATTCCCAAACAATAATTACTTTCCATCCCATTTTCCGTAAAGCTTTTTTATTCCGTTTATCCCTAATTGCATTATTACTGAATTTCTCTTCCCAATACTTGGAATTTGTGGAAGGAATTCTACCCTCAGTACAGTATTTATGTTGATGCCAAAAACATCCATGTACAAATATGATCATATTATACTTTGCTAAAACAATATCTGGTCTACCTGGTAAGTGTTTTGAATGAATCCGAAATCTATAACCTAATTTGTGAAGTGCTGAACGCAAAATCATCTCCGGTTTTGTATTTTTCTCCCGGATTTTACTCATTACTTCACTTCGTTTTTGCTTTGGCCAAATGTCCATTTAATTTTGTAGTTTGAATTACCTTATTATCTATAAGAAAATTCTTAACGGCAATTGCAACAGCTTTTGCCAAAGGAACTGGAACTCCGTTTCCAATCATCTTGAATTTTTTTGATAACGGCAACTCAGCAGGTAAAACATAAGTGTCCGGCACTCCTTGAATTCTCAATGTCTCACGCACTGACAAACGCCTGTTCTTGTATGGGTGCAAATGAACTTCATTGTTTCCATAGCAAGCTGTCGGACTGTATTTGAAACGGTGAAGCCGTTTGAATGATGGTCTGTTTGTTTCTCCTTCACCAATTTTCTTCAACTCCTTTTCTTCTACATACAAATTGAAATACTCTTTGGAGTTTGGAATGTCCTTCATTTCTCTTGGTGGAACTAAACAACTTTCAACACACAATTCAATTGGCAAATCTTTTGGCTTGGTCAGTTTCTTCCCGTAGTCAACTGTTGTTGCCC
The DNA here is from genome assembly GCA_026390775.1 of Ignavibacteriales bacterium. Taxonomy (NCBI): domain Bacteria; kingdom Pseudomonadati; phylum Ignavibacteriota; class Ignavibacteria; order Ignavibacteriales; species Ignavibacteriales bacterium. Next base: position 71,280 of record JAPLFF010000004.1, read on the forward strand.
ATTTGTATTTTGTAGCTGCCCCATAGTATTTTTTGTTTACTGGAAATGTGAACCATTCGCCAAGCGATTTATTTACAATGTCCTCGTCAAGTTTGTCTTTACGAATACCAATAAAAAAAACTCTCTCTCTGAATTGCGGAACACCAAAGTCCAAAGCGTTTAATGTTTTGTGGTCAACAAAATATTCTTTCTCAACCCGCCTCACTAATTTTTTCATGTGCTCTTTGGTTGAATTGCTCCTTGTCAAACCAGTTACATTTTCCATTATAAAAAAAGTTGGCTTCAATTCAAGAATCCGATCAAAAAACACAACTGTGAGTTTTCCCCTTTCTCCTTTGAATCCTTCCATGTTTCCATTTATTGTAAAATCTTGACAAGGCGGTCCACCAATAATTCCAAAATCTTCCGGCTTGCCATGAGGAAATGCTTCCTCAACTATCTTTTCCACACTGACTTCTGTGATTGATTTCTTATTGAAAATTTCTGCTTTGATTCCGTTGCCTCTTGCTTTTCTCCATGAAGTAATTCCGGCTTCGTGAAGTTTTACAAACACTTCTTCAACTTCGTTTGTCCAAACAATTTCAAAACCTGCTTTCTCAAATCCCATGTCCATGAATCCACCACCGGAGTAGAATGAAAGAATTGGAATTTTATGTTCGTGATGGTTATTCATAAATCATTGTCGTCTTTATAGCAGAATAGACAAACTCGGTTGCTTCTTTCCGCAAATTGTAAACACTTATTTGTTTGCCCTTGCTCTCATTCAATTCATCATATTTTTCAGAAGGAAAACTTGTAACTGTAATTTTCCTTTCTCCATTTTCTAAAAACACACTCACATTTCCGTTTTGATATTTAACTACATTTATTATTGAACCTGAAACATCACTGAAAGAATAATCTGTTACCAAATGTTTCATAAAAAACAAACAAGCCGGTCTGTATAAACAATATTTGCAATTTGCCTCTGATGGATTCGCTACAAATTTTTCACTGCTGATACTTTCGTTTGTTGCTTTTAGTAATTCTTTCGCTTCCTCAAAGATAATATTGCACTCTGACTCCGTGAAGTCAATCGTGAATTTTTGTTTTGCCAAATCAACTAAACTCAATTGAGTTGGAAACTTGCCGTTAGTTTCAAAATATAAATAAGCATAGAGTTTTAATTGCTCTTTGTATTCTTCCTTTATATCAGAAAATATTTCTCCCTCATCATCTAAAACATCTTGTGTTATTGCTCCTGTTTTGAAATCAATAATTTCCGCTTCTTGTTCTGCTTCAATCACCAAGTCAATTTTACCTGCAATCAATTTGTCTTTTGATTCAAACCATTTTTCAGAGGAAAATCTTACTCCGCTTGATATTGCATGTCTTTCAGAAGCATTTCTCAAATGTTTTTTCAAAAGAATTTTCTTCATTCCAAAATCTTTCACATTTTTTTGAAGTGGAGCAAAAAAAGCATAGCCCTGTTGTTTCAAATTTTCCTCTTGCAATTTTACTTGCTCGTCAAATATTTTATTGAAGTCAATTTCATTTCTGATGACACCTTTAGAAATCAGTTCAAGTATTTTGTGTAAGGCTGTTCCGAAATAAGCATTGGGTGAAACTGGCAACAAAGGTTTCTTCTCAAACGCTTCTGCCAATAAGGATTTGTAAGCACAATTTTTCATTGAATAAAATTGACTTGGAGAAATCCTGTTGATTTTCCGGAAAACTATTTTGCCAACTTTATTCATTATCTGTTGACTAATTTTTCATAACACCAACCCGGTCTGCGGTGCAAGTTGAAAGTATCAACAATGCTTACTGTTCCGTTTCTGCTGCTTGTGTATTCATCAATCTCTGCTTTTGTTTCTGCCAACCAATTTGCTTCCCTGATATTTCTCAAATCCCAAAACGGATGAACAATCATTATTACATTTCTTTTGTTCTTCCCATAGAAGAAAATTACAGGTAAGCCGTGAATCTCTCCTCTCTCGGCTGTTTCAGAATTAGAATAGAATGATGAGAAGAACGAATCTCTTAATTCAGTCGCAAACACTAACCAATCTCGCAATTCAATGTAGTCATTGAAATTTCCATCAGTGCCACACACATAAGTTGAATCACTCATTACTCTCATCATTGCCAAACCTAATCTCCAATCAAGTAAACTGTGATAGTTCATGTTCCTGTAAACTTTCAAACAATCATAGCAGGCATCCTTACACCCGTATTGATGTGCATGAGTATGAATCTTTCCCAAATAATTATTCGGGTCTAATGGATTAATTGCTTCGTCAAGAATGTTTTGAAAGTTGTTGTATAAATATCTCACGAATCCTGAACCATTTGGCAATTCATCTGTAAGAATAATTTCTGCAATTTTTCTGTCTGTTCCATCGTCAAGCGTTTTCATTGATATGTCTGCAATCTCAATTTCAGTTGGATCAACATCAAGTTTGTCAGCTAAAATTCTTTGCAATAAAAACGCTGCAGAATAATATCCTGAACGAACTCCGTTTGATTGTGCTTTGATATGAGGCAAATCTGTCTCTCTTGAAAACATATTCAGGTCTAACTCCAATGAAATTGTTGCAGGCGCTATTCTGAAAATTTCTGTTTTCTTATTGCTTGCCAAAGCAATTTGTTCATCTTGTCCGGCTGCATTGTTCTGAACGAAAATTGAATAACCATTTGAATTTGAATTAACCGCCAAATCATTTACTAACCACTGGTTGTTAAACCAAAACCCAATTACTGAATTAAATGGAAATCTGTTGTTCGTGTTGTAAAGTTTTCCTGTGAAATATCTGTCAGAGTTTGTGTTCACTCTCCAAGTTACATCTTTGTCGCTAATGATTAAGTCCGCATTGTTTACAACTTGATGTTGGTCAGGATTTGCAGGGTCATTTATTTTCTCTGCAAAAATTGGTGGTCTTGACAAAAGCAATTCTGAATCATCTTTTGAATCACTACCTAAAGAAAGATTTGTCCTGTAAGCTCTAGGAGATTTCAACTTTATTGGTCTCTGATATTTATCTGGGTTTACTTCACCACAATTCGGGCAACTATCAAATTGATTTTGTCCTTCTAATTCCATCTTTCTTTCTTCTGAATAAGTTTCAAAAAAACCGCAAGCCCTGCAACGAACAAACCAACGGTTCAACGAAAACGGAAGTTGGTTGCTTGTTCTTGCATTGATCACTGTTTCCTTTCCGTGAATTCTTGTATTGATAATGTCGCTTGTGAAACCAATAACTTGATGAATTGCTTTGTCTTTTGTTTTTTGTGCTCCCGGTGCAAACTCATAAATCGCCATTGACTGTGATCTGTCAATTGAAAGCGGTTCTAAATGATTGTTGATACTATGATATAAATTTCTGATTGTAGTTGGCATTCCAAACATTGGAAGTATTCCGCCTTCAGCTAATTTTTCTGAAACATCAGTCGTTGCAATTTCCTCATTGTTGATTATGCTTTGTGCTTTTTCAATTAGACCGTTTGCACCTGTTGTATCTGTTATCCATGTAATTAAATCATTTCTCCTTACTTGCAAGGCCGGTGTTATCAAAGCATCAATTGTTGCTTCAATCTTTGTCCGGCTGTTGTTTATCCAATGAATGATTTGTGCTTTGTAATCTGTCCAATTCATTTGTGCATCACCAATGTTTCCAAACTCACCATGCACACTTGATTTTTCGTCGTTTGTTATGTCAATGCTTTCATCAATGTATGCTTTCCTGAAAATTTCTTTTGCAAGTAGTCGTTTGAATATCCTATCTTGATTCATAGTGAGGAATGGAGTAGGTGGTGAATCACCTGTTATTTTATGAGGATTTGAAAAATAAAATTCGTCATGACTTCTACCTCTACAAAAAGTTAGAATCACTGAATATGCTTGTCCTCTCCGTCCTGCACGACCAACTCTTTGTTGGTAGTTAAATCTTTGTGGTGGCATATTTCCTAACATCACCGCTTGCAATGCCCCTATATCAACACCAACTTCAAGTGTTGTTGTTACACTCAATAAGTCAATAGTTTTTACTTGCCTGATACCTTCGTCCGGTAAAATGATATTTCTGAAATGCCGTTGCCTCTCAAACTGGTCATCAGTTTGTCCTGTCAATTCTTCGCAATGCAAACGTATTGGTTGCCTTTTTTCTTTTATTGCATTGTACGATAGATAATTTTCTTCCCAAATATCATCACATACACTGTCGGGTTGGAGTTTCAAAGGAGTTACTGAATATGTGCAGATGCCTCCGCTAAAATGCAAGTGTGGTCTGCTTCCTCTCGGGCTTGTCCAAACTGGATCGGTTGCCCGCGCAACTTTGATGAAAAGATTTTCAATTTGAATTCCTGTATCACCTGCAAGCAATCCGCTTGTTGAAAGTGTTGTGAATACTGCATCACCAATTTCAGTTTCTTGTTTTGAATATCTTGCCGCAACTACACGGATGTATTTTTTCACTTGTCCTGGAAGTTCCCTGTATGCTGTGAAGTTAAAAGGGTCAGCATCATCAACTTTGTTGTGCTTGTATTTGTCTCCTAATATTCTGATAGTGGAATTTACAATTTGCATAAACTCATTTCTTGCAATTGCAACTGCGTTTGCTTGGTTAGTGATAACTTGCAATACAGGATTGATGCTTATATAACCCAACGCAGAAGATTCAAACGAATAAAAAAGAGAACCGAAAAACATAGAAGCGAGATTTGTGAAAGTTCCATCTCTCATTTCTGCAATAAACTCATCACTGATTCCAGCATTCCATTCTTCCCTTTCAAAGTTTATCAATTCATACCAAGGAACAAATCTTCCGTTCAACGGTTTTGATTGCAATGAAATGTCATTCCCACCGGGGTTTATTCCTAAATTAACAAACTGTTTTATGAGTGGCGCAAGGTTTACTGAATTGGTAATGTGAACCAACTCTCTCACATTTATCAAGAGTGAACGGTATTCATTCAACTTTGAAATTACATCTTCTTTTTCTCTTAGCCGATTTGTATTAGTTCCGGTGTAGTTTGATTTCTCAAATAAGTATTCTACTTCGTCAAAAATAGTTTGTGATTGTAATCGGAATTCTGCTTGCTTCGTTATGTCGCCACTATCAAACGCATTTACAATTTGAAACCGTAACATCAGGTTAGTGTGAAGTTCACTCACTAAAATTTCTCTCAACAAATCTGTGAAGTGATTTCTTTCAATTCCGTTTGCAATTTGTGCTGCATCTTCACGACTATCAGAAAACACAACCAACTTTCTTTCTGATTCGTTGTCAGGCAACTGATACATCAATTCCTTTGCAAACATTTGTGTTGTCTTGGCAAAACCGGTTCTGAAACCTCTGATTGATGTTGTCTTTACTTTCCGTGAATCATTTCTCCTTCTCTGATTATTCAAACCACAACACGGGCAAACATTTGGCAAAGCCCGATGTGTTTCTCTTGTGTCAATATTCCCGCTTGCATCAGGAAAGGCAATATCTCTGTTTGAACCGTTCTGTGTAATTGTGAAGTAGTATCCTTTAATCCAATTGTTGCTCTCTGCGTTTGCCTTTTCATGTGAAAAATCAATATCACCTGAAATGCAATTGAGTGATGCCGGGATCCAATTTGATTCATAGTTGCCTTGATTAAATCCGTTCACTGTTGTTTGCCGCCAATAGTCAACAGGAATTCCATGTTCACGGTCATGCTTTGTGAACTCTTGATTACCGCAAGCCCAAAAAACTGCGAATTCTTGGAAACTTCTTTTCTCAACAAGTTTTGCCGATGTTTTTTCCGGTACGCCTTCAATGTTTGGACTAATAGGAAGCAATTCAAAAGAATGGTTACCCGATTCATTTCTTGTAACTAATCGACTTCCTCCAAACAAAGTTGTTCCGCAATTATCGCAATAGAGTAATTCTAAAATCCGGTTTCCTCTTTCAGAATTTATTCTTGTTGTTGAATAAAGTTTTCCGGCTGTCCTTTCTCCGTCTGCGAATGCATCATTATCAATATCATCTGCTTTTACTGAGGCCCATATTCCTTCTATATTTCTAAAGAAGTAATGAAACCTGAACCTTGGTAATTTTCTTTCATCAGGAATAGCATTGGCGATTGCTTGAAATTGCATTTCATCCAACAGTGCTCTTGTGATGAGTAAACCTCTCAAAGCATTTTGTAAATCTTCTTTTGAAGTTGTGTTTTCAAAAATGGTTTCTGCAAAATATTTTCCTGTTGCATCATCGCCGTTTGCTTTGATTGAACAAACTGCTTTGTAATCATCGCAAGGAGAATACAATCTTTCTTTCAGTTGAAATGAAGGATTTGTAATTACTGAAAGTAATTTTTCAATCCCGCTTCCCCGCTGCGCAATGTTGAATGCGGTTGCTATTTGGGTTGCTGCAGTTTCGCAAGTTACAATGAAAGTTGTGTTTGAAATATTTCCTTTCGCCAAAGAAAATTCTTTCGCAATTTTTTTGAAAGGATTTAACGGAAGTTTTCTTCCATTTTCGGGAAAAGGAGTAACATGATTATTTACTCCTTCAATCAGTTTGAACTTTCTGTCAAAATGTTCTTGGCTCACACCAAAGAAATCACAAATAAAATTTTTACTGTCTTTGTTTCCGCTTTCAAGGGATGCACTTGATGCAAGTATACGTAACTGTGGGTGATGTGGATGTAGTCCTAAGCGGTTAAGCACAAGTTTGAGCAAGTATGCTACCTCTGTGCCTTGTGTGCCTCTATACAAGTGTAACTCATCAATGATTAAATGAAAAATCCGATTTGGTTTTGCTGCTGCTCTTTCTGCTTCCGGTAAATCTTCACAAGCCAACCATTCTTTTGTTTCATCAAATATTCCTTTGTCAATATCCCTCATTAACATTATGCTCAGCATGGAATAGTTTGTAATGAGAATGTCAGGTGGTGCAACTTGCATATCAAATCGGCTTCTCATTTCTGAACCATCTAAGCGTTGGTAAAAAGATTTTAATTCTCTTGCTTCGTTTCTGGTTTTTCCTGTTGTTCGGATGTATTGTTCAACCCTGTCTGAATCAGTTTCAATTTGTCGCAACACTTCAACCAACTGATTAACTTTTCTCTTGTTGATTACAGTTCCATTGTCAGTGATTTTTTTCAACTCACCTGCAACAGGCGAACTACCATTGTATCTGCCGAAATAAATAGCATTTCCATTTGCGTTTGAATTCAGCCATTGCCTTGTATCATCTGAATCAAGTGCTTTTCTTAAGCGACTCATTTGGTCTTCAACCAATGCATTCATCGGGTAAAGAATTAATGCCCTAACTCCTGCTTTCCTTTTCTCATGTTGTCGTTGCCTTGCTGCATTACTCAAAGTAAAGTTTGAAGTGTTCACGATTTGAGTTGTGGTTAATCCTCCTTCTGATCTTTCTTTCCACCAAGTATTTACAGTTGCTGGTTTTGTTAATGGCGTTTGCCAGATGGTAAACTCTTTTGCCAGTTGAGCAAACAATGGCAACAAGAAAGATTCTGTTTTTCCTGAGCCTGTTCCTGATGTAATGATGCAATTGTTCCCTTCCAATGTTTGTTTTAACATTTCTGCTTGATGTGAATACAGTTTTATTGTTGATTGAAATAGTCCAGTTTTGACAAGCGTTTTAAAATTTTCTGCTTCGTGAATATTTAATGCATTGCCTAAGTCAGCAAGTGTTAAATCATCAATACACTTATTACTTGAAATGTAATCGGGTAACGGTTCGATCCACGGTTTACGGTAAAACACTCTATCAGAATTAAGTAATGCGTAGCGTTCTTTTTCTATACCGTCAAACTTTGTCCCGAATGCTGTTTTAACATAGCGGATAAAGTTTTCTTTTATCGTTTCAAATGAACCGATTGGATCTTTCATTTAAACCTCATTAAGATTATACTCTTGAATGTTCTGGCCTAGTTGGGAAAAAATATTATAAGTTAACGAAGGAATTAAGTTTCTATAGACCTCGTAAGTATTACCATTAATTATTTTAAGGTCAGGAACATATCCACTCATCAATGCTAGTGCTTTATTTATAAGCCTGGGTAATGGTACAGATATTGGGACAGCTAATGAACGGGCACTTTCATCAAAGAAAAGAACATTTTTCTGTAATTTATAAAGAACAAAATATCTTCCCCATTCTGGATCAATACCTTTATTTCGAACATTGTTATCTTTATAGCATTTTTGATTTTGCCAAAGTTTATATCTTATATGATAATTTGTAAAATGATATTTTAATAAGCATAGGTTCTTATCGAAATGATTTGTAGAAACTTCAAATTTTAACTTTGACGGGTTAAATATTTGTCTAGCCCATTCATAATCTATTTCTTCATCTTCTATAAGGATACCTTCATAATCAATGATTTTAGCTGAAGTTATTAATAATATAGGCTGTAATATAATTGAAGGATTAAATATGATTTTCAATCTATTACAAAGATATTGAAGACGTTCTTCACCAAAGTTATCTTTTCTATCACCCTGAACGGATAATCTAATAATTTGTGGAACGATAAAATCTAAACCTGTATTTGAGTTGATCGAATTTTCAATGCTTACCTTAATTCCCATTACCTTTGATATTCTGATCAAATCATTTATTAAATCCAAATACCTAGCCCCTATTAAAACAGCTTCCCTGCCAACAAAAGATTTATTAGGGATAAGAATTATCTGTGGTTTATTGATTACAATTTTTTGGCTAATATAATCAATGTCTATATGCCCTAAGCTTTCTATGTAGCGCAATGAAAGATATTTAATATAATTAAGGTTGCTAATTTTTTCTATACTATTATGATTGGTTACTATTTGTTCAAAAGTTGTAAAATATTTTTCAAAAGAAAGCTTTCCAGAACTAGATATAAATGACAACATAATATCTTTGCAAGAATTATAAATAACTTGTCTACGTAAATCCAATTTTATCGTTGAGCTTACTGTAGTATCTAATTCTGATAGAAAATGATGCTTGGATTGATCATATAAAGAATTTTCGGAAAGCTCGTTCTTGAATTCATTTCCATGCCATAGATATTCCATATCATCTCGTACTATTTCCGCCCAAGAATTTCTAAATGGAATTTCTAAATTACAGGTTGAATTATAAAATGGATTAATAACTCTAAATTCGGATATTTTGATTTGTTGCTCATTTTTGAGAAGTATTTCAATATTAATATCTCTTTTAATTTGTTTAGAAAGTTTAAAAGTTCTTGGATTTTCTCTGATATGTTCTAATTCGATTTCTTCATCGGTATCTGGATATTTAATAATTACATTGCTCTCGTTATAAATTTGAGGAATATTAACTGAGGAGTTTCCATCTTGTAAATAATCTCTTCGATTCAATTTTAAAAGATTGTTAAACGAACAACATGTTATTGATGACACTACGACATCATATTTTTTTAACAGTTCATCGGGTAAATTCTTTTTAACTCTGAAAAGGTATAGCTTATTTAATCCATCAAGATCTAATTGTTCTAAGTAATCAGTAATATTCTGATTGCAATATAGATTCAATTCATTAAGCCCCGATTCATTGCAAATTAACATAATTTCATCTGATAATTCTAAAGTGTCAGTTTCGATCCACCCATTTAAGGAATAATTTATTCCACTTCTAAAAAAGGTAATGTTTTTGCATTTAAAAACTGCTCTCCATTTGTTAAATTTATCCGTCAATATAAAATCATTGTTTGTAATAAGGGATTCTATGAGGTTTACATTAATTTTTTTGGACCAGTTATTTATTTCGTATTTCACTATAATTGATTCATTAAAAATCAACTCTTCTGGAAATTCATTATGTGAAAATATTCTAATAAAGAAATCTATTTTCCCATCATTAAAATTAATGTCCAATACCAATCTGATTGTTGCTAAAGTCCATGGTTTTACCATACCAATATCAATTTCTCTTTTTGAATAATATATTTCCTCACCATTCCACCTATCAAAAAATCTTTTAATAATTTTTATTAATAGATTTCCGATTTCATCATTGTTTTTTACTGCTTTAATCAGATTTATATTTAAATCAAGCTGTTGGCTGCTATTTATTAATAGACTTCTGATTTTTTCTTCTTTAATATTCGAATTGGGTAAAATATTATTTTGGAAAAAAAGTGTTGGAAGTTTTTTTATAGAGCTCAGTTTAATTAAGCATTGTGAAAGTGGTTTTGAAACAAACTTCCAATTAGGATTCCCAAATTCATGGATTTCAAAATAACCTTGCTCACAATTTTTTTCGTAAATTGACCAATATTCTAAATCTTCCCAAACTTTCTTCCAATTTTGTCTATTCGTTTGATTAGGCAAATGGGGTAATCCATTTTGGTTTAAAAATAGATTAACACGTTCATAGAAAGAATTAATATTGAGTTGTTCTTCGTTTGTTAATGGTAGAATGAAAAGAACAAGGTATGCAATGTATATTGGATATATGAATTCTTTTCGATTTTGATTTTTTGCTTCTTTATAATATTCAAAAACCCATAGTAATGTTTGTATAATATCCCTGTCATCTACTTTATTATTATATCCTGTTTTAACGGCATATAAAAAATCTTGCCAAATCTCTAAATTACTTTTATCAGATAATTCTTCTTTCCCAATATTAATAATATCTTCTTTTGTAATGTAGAGATAAACTTCCTTATCAGCCATGTCCTCATTAAAAAAAAAGGCAGCGATCAGATCATTCCATTGTTCATAATTCATTTTAAAATACTCATATCCTTTTCATATTGAAAAACATGACCAACATAAGAAGACATTGTTTCATCAAAGAGATTATTGATTGTAATTATTAGACCTATAATATAATGTATGGATTACAGTCGTTTTTGGTTACCTATATTCTAATACAATAACCTTTTCCATATAAGTTTAATCCAAGTTGTATTCTCATTAAGAATTTACAACTAATTCTTAGAAAATTGAATATGCCCATTTTTCTAATTACTTTTTGAAATTTATGTTGGTTCTTAATCAACAATTGATCATTAATTTTTTATTAGTAAATAAACTATTTCATTTTTTTTCTAATTCTTCCAGAACAAATATTTAATCTGGTTTTTGTAAAATATTTGATACAAGGTTAGATTTGATGAATTGATTTCTTTAATATTTATGAATGGGAATAGAAGAGAAATCCCTCCAATTATTGCAATGAACTTAGGAATTGGATAATGATTAAGCAAGTGGAATTTTATAATTAAAATTCAATTATGGTATAAGACATATAGTAATAACCAAACAAGGAGTTACTATGTGTTCTTTCACTATCGGTTGCGACCCTGAGCTCGTCTGTCGCCGCAACGGAAAATTTGTTCACGCCCACAATTTTTACAAATCCCACTCATCATTCGGCCTCGACGGAAATGAATCTATCTGCGAATTACGTCCGGGTTTTTCCGAGTCACCTCTAGACCTAACAGCAAAGATCAAAACAATTATTGATTACGGTCACGAACACCAACCAGAACTAGAATTTTACTCCGGCCACTTTCAAGATAGCTGTGCTCTTGGTGGACATATTCATTTCGGATGCGAACCAGATGACAAAATCATTTCAGCATTAGATATTACTCTTTACTCATTTTCAAACTGCACGGATGACAGAGAGCAAAGAATGAAACGAGAGAAATCCGGTTATGGAAAACGCAGATCATACAGAAAACAACCGCATGGTTTTGAGTACCGCACCCCAGGAAGTTTTCTTCTCTCACCTTCTACTACACTTGTTACACTTACACTAGCAAAGCTCGCCGTTTTAGCTGTAGCAGAAGATGATCTCGATTTAGATCTGGTCAAAGGAAGACAACATTCTTCAACATTTCTAAAGAACCTAAAAACAAATCTCAAAACAATTCCTTCAGACTGTGAAGAAGGATTAAAAGAACTCGATCTTTTAATCGGTAAACCAATTGATTGGAATCAAAACATTTTACCAAACTGGGGTATTTATTCTAAGGAGGCGGCATGAGATGTTCTAACTGTGACTGTGAAATTCGAGATGATGATGCTCGATTTGCATTTGAAGAACCTTACTGTGAAGACTGCTTTTCCGATCTCTATAACTATTGCTCTGGTTGTGATACTGTAATTCGTTCAGACAGAACTTATTACGATCAAGACGGAAATCCCTTTTGTGAAGATTGCCATGAGAATCAGTATGATGAAGATTGTCCGGATAATCCGGATGTATTCGATTCGGATAGAAAGTTAATACTTGAGCTCTCTCGTAATTGGCTGCTCGGGAAAGAAATCCGTAAAATACTTATCTCAATAAACAAAAAAGATTTTCTTCTTCAGAAGATCCGCGATAAAGTCGGACTCGTCGAATCTTCACTTTATATATTCGGATTGCAAGATAGAGATGAGTATCAACTCTCGGTAAGTCCAAATCTTATTGATCAAGTGAAAGAATTTATTCTCTTCAATGGACTTGATCTAAAAGTAATTGAAGGAATCGGTTGTAATAGATTAGGAATCAGCTACACACTTCGAAAAGAAAATCTTGATCTGGTAGTAAATCTTATCAAACAAATCTCTCAAGTAAAAGAACTCGTCGAAGCATAACAATCACTAAAACAATTCAAAGGAGGAAATACCATGTGCGGTATAATGGGATTCTATTGCTTTGGCGATAAGAAACCAAACAAAGAACATATTACAGAAATGTTTTCCTTGCTGGAGTCACGTGGTCATGATTCTTCTGGCTATGCTTTTATAAACGAAGGACAATTAGTAGTCTCTAAAGCTCCAATTAAATCATCACTCTTTGTAAAGTCCGATGAATGGAAAAAAGTAGAACCGCCGAAGATCATGATACTTCATACTCGCGCAGCGACCCAAGGAGATAATAAGAACAACGTTAATAATCACCCGCTGTTTACAAAACAAGGTGTTGCAATCGTTCATAACGGAATCATCTACAACGACAAAGATATATTCGGAAAGAATCAGAGAAGAGACGGAGAATGTGACAGCGAAGCAATACTTGCAGTGTTATCATCAAAAGGTAAAGGAGATAAAATAAAAAAAGTGTTCGACAGACTCGATGGAAGTTTTGCATTTGCTAGTATCAATAAAGAAGAACCGGAAAAACTAATTCTTGTAAAGAAAGACAATCCTATTGATCTCTATTACGATACAGAAAATGATATTCTTTATTTCTGCTCTGAGAGAAGATTAATGCAAGAAGGGCTAGGACTTAAAACAAAATCACATCGAGGTTTTAATCTTGGTGAGGAAAATTTTCATTTCTATGAGATGAAAAACAATCACGGATTGATATTTAATTCTGAAGGAGTTGAATCTTACTTACGATATCATCCTAAGAAGTTTTATGAAAGAGACTTTCTCTATAGAACATCGAACGACGAAATGTTAATCGAATGTCCTTACTGTTTAGGAACCACAGTTTATCATATGGATAAGTTATTTAACCGCTGTGAGTGCTGCGGAGTTGAAATCAACGAGGAGGATCTGGCATATGTATAGTCCGAAAGTAAAAGAAGAACTTGTAAAAGAACTCTATTTATTAAAACACTCTCAAGATAAAAAAATAACGATGACAAAACAGAATATTTAGATAGGAGGAAAAATGACTACGATCTCAAACAACGATAGTATAAAAATCATTCTTAAAGTCATCTCAAAAGTCATAAAGTTGCTTCAAAAAGAAATAATCGGGACTAAGAAGAAGGAGGTAAAATGAGCTGGTGGATAATAACAACGATTGAGGTTTTAGCTGCAGTCCTTTCCGGATATGCCGGTTATGAGAAGAGTAAGAAGGAGAAAAAATAATGGCAGATAACTTTCTTGATGAGCTGCTCGAAATGGCAGAGCAAAAAGAACTTGCTCAGACAGATGCTTATTACGATCTCCTCCTTTCAGAAATCAAAAAGATGAAAGATAAAATCGAGCTGAACTTCCACGAAAGTGAAAAGGAAATCGATATCATAAATAAGTTCGTGTTAAAGAAGAACAGCATTTTAGATGAAAGAATAAAATTCCTCGAAAAGAAACTTGAGAGTTTCATTAGAGAAAGAGATGTAAAAAGTATTTCTCTGGCTAACGGAACACTTAAGATGCATAAGAAACAAGACAAGATTGAGATCACTGATATGGATCTATTCTTGAAACTCGCGAAGAAAGAACTGCTTGATGTTATACCCGAACAACTAAAACCATCGCTGACAAAAATAAAGCAATGGATAAAAAGTAAGCCGGTTCCTAAAGGAGTTACTATAATTGAAGGTCAGCCGGAATTTAGCTACACGTTATCAAATGAGGAAGAAGATGGCCGAGAGAAAGAAACTGGAATTGCAGCTTAACGAACCGCAGATATTAAAAATTCTTGCCGATCCCATTTTAGGCAAAAATGATTATGGACCGTATTATTTATTCTTGGTTTCAAATGGGAAAGATGAGTATTCATTTTTTGCACCCAGCGAACAAATTTATCAACAATTAAAAACTATAGGCAAGGGCAATAGCTTTGAGCTCACGAAGACTGCAAGAAAGAATGGCAAAGGCATACAAGTTGAATATGAAATTGTTTCATTGAACCAAGAGGAGAAACAAACTGTCTCGAATGCACAAAAAGATAATTACTTTGATCTAATGCTTCTTAGTTTTGAAGACGCACTGAAAATACAATCCCTTCATAATGGTATGGCTAACGTCAATCAAATCGCCATTACACTATTCATCCAGCGTACTAAAGGTTCTCACTCGTTTTCGGGAGGCTAAATGTCCGATAAGAAAGTAAGGTTCAAAACACTCGTATGGACATTCAAGGATACCGCAATTAAATATCCGGAATATTCTGAACTGCCAAAAAAGAAAATAACCTCACCAGAAGATTTCTATAAATTGTTTAATCCACTGTTAAAAGAAGAATCCAAAGAAGTCTTTCTCGTTGCATGGTTAAGCAGTGTAAATAGAGTCCAGGGTTTTGAGATAATTTCTTCCGGTAGCCTTACAGCTTCTGTTGTAGATCCAAGAGGAGTTTTCAGAAGTGCGATAGTCGCTAACTGTGCTAATATTATAATTGCACACAACCACCCTAGTGGAAATACTGAACCGAGCAATAATGATATATCCATAACATCGAAGCTGGTCGAGGTAGGAAAGATTTTAGAAATTAACATTTTCGACCACATAATATTCGCCGATGACAAATATACTTCATTCGTTGAACGGCGATTAATATAATGGATGAAGAGAAATTAAATTCATTAGTAGAACTTGTCCTTATGAACACACATTATGTTAACGCCCTTATTAAACTTCTTATTGATAAAAAAATAATTGACGAGAAAGATTTTGATAAAGAGTACGAACGAGTAAAGATGGAATTGTCAGATGATTCGGGAAAAGTGAACTAGTAAAACGAGGCACGCCAATGCGAACAAGAGAAGTAATTCTCTTGTTTAGATTAAAAATTCTAATAAGATCAAAAATAATTCCCCCCAAAAAAATTCTATTCCCGTGATGCCAGGGGGTGCCTAATCAAATCGACCTTGATTGATCTGGCTATATCAGACCCCAGCGGGTGGTCTTTATTTTATCGGCCATGGTGGATTTGAAGTTAATTTGATTTTAAATTGGGCCAGGTTTACTGATCGATCAAGAATTATTTTATTCTCTTGCTTTTTTATTTATTAAAGAGGTTAGGCGGCACGACGACGTACAACTCTTATAAGATAAATGAAAACAAGAAGATTAAATAGTAATGTTAACCCACGTGAATATGTGGCTCTTATGTAGATTTCATATAGTTCAAATGGCAGAAAAGAACCTGTTGCAATAACAGTTAGGTACTCGGCCCATCGCTTTTCAAACCACAGTCCTATCCCTTCGATCATAAATAGAATAGCATAAAGGAATGCGCCGATTCCCAAAGCTTCCAATTGGGTTGGCTTTAGCCCAATGATCTTCGACAGACCGGACAATATAAAATCTCGAGTGTAATTCCATGTAAAAGAACCCACCCAATGAGTTAGCCTTTGGCCTACAACTGGGTTAAGAAGTCTAAAGGCCCCGAATCCTAAACAAATCAGAAGTACAGCCTTGAGTAATTTGAAAACCGCAATCGTCCTAATTAGCCGACTTGTACCCTTTTTTGACGGGCTTGAAGATTTAGATACGAGCACAGAAGTCCTTGATTGATTTTATGGTTTTTAGATGCTGCCAGACCGGCTAACGAATGAAAAACTTTTGGGTTGTTTCATTTATATTTTATTGCCTATTGACTAAATCCTTTTATAAGCGGTTAGGCTCTATATCTTAATTTTTTCTATCAAAACTTTATCCTCATATTTTAAGATACCACTCTTAACTTTTGGTGGAATTGGAAACAAAAAATCCACATACAAATCTATTTCTTCCTTAGGTGGCCCCATTTCGAAATACTTACCTTTATCTGATTCCACATTTAAAAACCATCTTCCATCTTTTTTTTCTTCTGAACCAAGAGTCATTCCAAGACATCGAGCTGTTATCTTGACTCCTTCATATTCATACTCAAACAGTAAGTATGCAGTATTCAATCGTTCCATTGCAGGTGTATTAAACATCTTTACTTTTATTTCCAGGTAGTATCAGTCGAATGCCAGTCGCCCCCAAATGCTGCCTTTACTCTATTGACCAATTTAGTTGAAATCAGCTCTATCTTAAAACCGCTCTGACCTTTTAGTTCAGAAGTAATGTAAATAGATAATAACGTAGAAAATAATAGAACATATGCAATTTTCTTTTTCATTTTATACCTCACTTAATTTTAAAGCCTAACGGCGTGGTTTTTAAGCCGCCGCCAAAGAACAAAAAATGTCGCAATGGAAAACGCGGTAGCGTGGAAAAGCGGGTTAGGAAGATTCTAGATATTAACATTGAATCTTAACTATATTGATCAACTAACTTTTCTCCAAAATTATCAAGCAACTGCCCACGATAGTAATTACCCAAATTAAAACATTTTTTACAATAGTAAGTATATGCATCTACTCCATCCCAGTCATGGTATTCTTCTCTAGCCTCTGAAAGTGGAATTAAGGTCTTGCATGTTGAACACTGACCGTATCGATCAGTTTTATTATTATCATATAAAGATTTGTTTTGTCTCTTTTCTCTGACGCCGATGGTCATTTTTCTTGTATCTTTATTATCTAGTTTCTCTAACGCATATTTAGCAGCATCTTTAATTTCGTAGGAGAAGTCTGGATTGTTTGCTGCCTTTAATAAAGCTTTTCTGGCACGTTGATCTCCAATTTCACCAAGGGCCTTTGCAGCATACTTTAACACAAATTCATGCCCCGTTTCCAGAGTCATTATAAGATAATCAACAGCAGCACTTCCATAATTAATAACGTCGGATAATGCGGTTTTCCAGGAGCCTTCTATTAATCTGCCGTCAAGATTTAACACAGCTAAAAGAACCTTTTGCATTTCGTTTTCCGGCTTCCATCCAAGTTCTAATAATGATTTTGCAGCCGCATGACGAATATTAAATCCTTCATTGTCATTTACTAAAACCTTAATGAGTGAATTTTTGGCCGAATTGTCAGAAAATTTTCCCAAATGATAGGCAGCATTCCATCTTACATGTTTGTCTGGATCCTCTAGACATTTAATAATATACGGTACGGCTTGTTTATCTTTTATACTAGATAAAGCATTTATTATTCCCTCTCTAACGTAAGGATCTGGATCGTTCAAATAACTGAATAGTTTATTGACAAGAGAATTATTCAATGCACCTAATATTTCAGAACCAACGTCTTGGACATTTCCATTTTTTGATCTTAGAATTTCAACTACTGGTTCTATAACAAATTCCCCGAATTTAGCCAGAGCTTCTATCCGCAGATCAAAAATATTAGTCCCATATTGTATTGCTTCTCTTTCTCTGATAAGTTCTTTGAGTTGTTTTTTAATTTTTAATTGAAGAAAATATTTTTTTAAGAACATTATATACCTCCAAAAAATCTTCCTAACGTCGTGGCTTTTCACCCGTCCGCTCCAAACAACAATTCCGGTTTGAAAAACGAACGTCAATAATTTTCAACAAATTTATTTATTGGAAAAATGTTTAACAGAATTACCAACTTTTCACCAAACCCGAAAACTTGAATAATACCGCAATGAAAACGCTGTCATGTGGAAAAGCTGGTTATGCAATTTACTCTTCTAAATTCGCTCCACATTTAGGACATACTTTATCTTCTTCTCCAACCTCAGCTTTACATATGGAACATTGCCATCCATCGGACTCTGGGTTTTTCTCACCCC
>JAPLFF010000005.1 GCA_026390775.1 Ignavibacteriales bacterium
GTACAACAATTAAACTATCTACCAGTTGACGCAGTTCAGCAATTCCTTCATCTGCATTTTTCTTTCGTTTTTTACCTTCCCAAGTGAAAGGTTTTGTAACGATACCGATTACAAGTGCACCAAGACTTTTAGCAATAGATGCAACAATCGGAGCTGCCCCTGTTCCAGTTCCGCCGCCCATTCCCGAAGTAACAAAAACCATATCGCTTCCTTCAAGCATGCGGGTAATCTTCTCCCGATCTTCTTCAGCCGCTTTCCTTCCTACATTAGGATCTGCACCTGCTCCAAGTCCGCGTGTTACATTTGTTCCGATTTGAATTTTATGAGTAGCCAAACTCTCTTCGAGAACTTGAGCGTCTGTATTTACAGCAATAAACTCAACGCCGGTTAATCCGCGTTCGATCATGCTGTCAATTGCGTTGCAACCGCCTCCGCCTACACCAACTACTTTTAATTGTGCTGACATTGGTCTTTGTGTTTCAAGAGTGAAGAATCGCGGTCTCTTTTCCATTGTGGACATAACTCCTCCTTGTTGTGGTATTTTAATTATAGTTTATCAAAAAATTCTTGTAATCTTTTGAATAGTTTGATCACATTTAATTTATGTTCTGAGCCACTTGCTTTTACAGTAGTAAACTGCTCTGAAGATGATTTTCCCGGTATACCTCTAATTAATCCTGCGACAGTTGCAAATTCAGGACTTTCAACTTCATTCGATAATCCTGAACCAAGATCAAGAGGAACACCGATACGAGCAGGCATTCCAAAAACTTCTTCGGCTAATTCCGTACATCCTTTTAGTAAAGATCCGCCGCCGGTAAGTACAACTCCTGCTTTAATTTTATTTTTGAATCCGGCTTGGCGGAGTTCATTATCAATCAGTGCGAATAATTCTTTCATGCGTACACTTATTATTTGAGTAAGTAGCGATAAAGGAATTTTCACGTTTCCTCTTCCGCCAACACCTTTAATAAAAATATCTTCATCTTTAATGATTGCATGTTCAGTTGCGTAGCCATATTCTTTTTTAAGTTTTTCTGCATCGGCAGTTACAATTCCTAAAGTCTCACGAACATCATTTGTAACCTGATTGCCGGCAACTCCAATTACTTTTGTGTGTTTAATTGCTTTACGGTGAAAGACTGCTATATCAGTTGTTCCGCCGCCGATATCAATCAACAGTACACCTAAATCTTTTTCGTTTTCATCAAGCACAGCAAAACTTGATGCGATCGGTTGAAGTACATAATCTTTAACTGTATAACCTGCACGCTCAACAGATTTTTTTATGTTTTGAATAGCAGGTATCGAAGCAAGTACTACATGATTCACAGCTTCCAATCGCGAACCGCACATCCCGATCGGGTCATCAATTCCGCCTTGATGATCAACTGAATATTCTTCGGGAATTATGTGAAGTATCTGGCGATCGGAAGGAATTCGTATAGTCTGAACATCAGCCCGTAAACGATCTAAATCATGCTCAGTTATTTCTCGTTCCGGATTATTAATTGTTACATAATTTCTATGACGTAAACTTGTTATGTGCTCGCCCGCTACACCAACATTTAATTCTTTCACGGTAAGACCTGCTCTGTTGGATGCAATATGCATTGCTTCGGTAATCGCTTCAGCTGTCTTAGAAATATTTGCAACCAATCCCCGATTTAATCCTTCCGAAGGAGCGACGCCGAATCCAAGTATATTCAGATGATTGTCAACCTGTTCGGCAATTATCGCACAAACTTTTGTTGTTCCAAGATCAAGTCCTGCTATAATATTTTTTTTCATGATTTCTTTTGACCCTCCTGGCTATTCTGTTCTGTAATGCCGAGATATACGTGTCCGCCGTAGCGCAAATCCACATACTCCATGTAATTATTTATTTCCTTCCCTTTCAAATAAGTCCAGAAATTATTGAAGTAGATTACTTTTCTAATTTCACTTCCTCTTCCAATAATTACCGGATAATTCAAACTCGAGAAATAGAGAACGACATCATTTCCGTTTTGCATATCAATTGATGATAAGCTGTCATACAATTCCGGATTTAGCAATTTTACTTCAGTAATTATTTTCGATGCTAATACGATGTCGCTAATATTTTTTAGAGAAGATAAGATTCTCACTCCGTTGCCAAGAACCGGATTGGAAATTATCGGGTAGTCAATTTTCTTTGTCTGAGGAAATACAGGAAGTATTTGAAGATTTTCTGTTATGATGTATTGATTAACACTGTCTACTAAAATTGAGTCAAATGTTTTTTCAATTATTTTTACCGAAACCTTACTGTTACCGTCATAACGTACTTCTGCTTGTTGAACGTAAGGATGCTTTTCAATCCTATCTTTTATGATTTGAAGTGTGAGCTTTTCATAATTATTCTTATCGAGCAGATTTGCATAACCTAAATATTGTTCTTTGGAAAGATGAATATTTCCGTCAAGTGAGATTAGACTTATCTTATAATCAATATCGTTTTTCAATCCAACCGATAAGTATATCATCAACCCGATCGTAAGAATTAAAAAAAGTGTGCTTAATATCTTTGCTGTCTTAGTCATTATTTTATTTTTGTTTCTCTTTTAAGAATGCAACAAATTTTTCGCCGTATTTCCATATATCACCGGCTCCCATTGTAATAATGAGGTCGTCTTTCTTATAAATTTTTTGAAGGAGTTCCGGAATTTTTGTTTTATCCGGTTCGTAGTAAACATTCTTATGACCAAAATCTTTTGCAGTATTTGCAATAAGTTCTCCGGTAATTCCTTCGATCGGTTTCTCTCTTGCCGGATATACATCAGTACATATAAATATATCTGAGTTCAGAAATGAACGCCCGAACTCAGCATAAAAATCTTTTGTGCGTGAATACAAATGCGGTTGGAATACTACAACCAATCTTCTATTCCATCCGCGGCGAATTCCATCTAACGTTACATTAATTTCTGTCGGATGATGACCGTAATCATCAATGACCATAACTTCTTTATTATACTTTGTTTCAAATCGGCGGTAAACTCCATTGAATGATTCGAGCGATTTTTTAATAACACCGAACTCAACACCCATTTCTTTGGCAATTGTTACCGCAACAAGAGAATTTTTTATGTTGTGTAATCCGGGAATATTGATTTTAATTCTTCCGAGTTCTTTTCCAAGATAAACCACACTAAACTCAGAATGATTTTCAGAATGGGAAATATTTGTTGCACGAATATCTGCTTGCGATGTTATTCCGTAAGTAAAAATTTTTTTATTGATCTGAGGAATAACATCCTGAAGAGCCGGTTCATCAAGACAAAGAACAACAAAGCCGAAAAACGGAACCTTGTTTGCAAACTCTACGAATGCGGATTTTATATCATTCAAATCTTTATATGTATCTAAATGTTCTCTTTCAAGAGTTGTTAACGCTGCAATTACCGGAGTAAGTTTTAAAAATGTTCTGTCAAATTCATCTGCCTCCACTACTATATAATCGCCTTTACCTAAACGGGCATTTGTTCCGCCAAGCCCGCTCAACTTTCCGCCGACAATAATTGTCGGATCTATTCCCGCTTCTGTTAATACCAATCCGACCATAGAGGTTGTAGTAGTTTTTCCATGTGTACCTGCAATTCCGATTCCGTATTTCATTCTCATACATTCGGCAAGCATTTCAGAACGTTTGATTACCGGAATTTTTCTTTTTAATGCTTCTTTCACTTCCGGATTTTCCAGATTAACGGCAGATGAATAAACAACCACATCGGCATTTTTCAAATTTTCCGGTGAATGTCCTTCATAAACTTTGATGCCCAAACTTTCCAATCGTTCAGTTACTTCAGTTTTATTTAGATCGGAACCGGAAATATTAAATCCTTGGTTTAATAATATTTCTGCTATACCGCTCATTCCAATTCCGCCTATACCGACAAAGTGAACATTTTTAACAGTCATCATCATCATAGTTTCATTCTCATATTGTCTCAGCAAATTTGATTGCACTTTCGGCAATTGTTTTTGCTGCTAATGGTCTAGCAAATAATGAAATATTTTTTTTCATAATTTCCTGACGTGCTTCATTAAAGATTAATTCATTCACCACAGGAAAGAATTCGTCTTTCAAATTTTTATCTTCTATCAATTCTGCTGCGTTCACAACTTTCAATGCTTTGGCATTCATATACTGATGATTTGCAGCAACATTTGCCGAAGGAACGAATACAACCGGCAACGATAGAAATGATACTTCAGCTATTGTTGTAGCTCCTGAACGTGCAAGTACAATATCTGCCGCTGAGTATGCGGAAGACATATCACTGATGAACGGAAATATTTTAACTGATTCGTTCGAGAATTTTTTATAATGTTCATAATAAAATTGGCCTGTCTGCCAAATGACTTGAATATTGTTCGATACTAATTGATCTACATTATCAGCAACAGCTTGATTGATAGATCGTGCACCACCGCTTCCTCCAACTACCAGCAATACTTTTTTCAATTCATTCAATCCGAATTTTTTCTTTGCTTCGGATTTATCACTCAACCTCAAATTTATTCTTATAGGATTACCGCTCAATTTTAATTTCGATTCGTCTCTGAAATATTTTTTTGATTCTTCAAACGCAATATGAATTTCGTGTGCTTTCTTTTCAAGGATTCTATTAGTAATCCCGGGATAACTATTCTGTTCAAGCAACATCACTTTTACACCAAGTACTGATGCCGACCAGACGACAGGACCCGAAACATATGCACCGCATCCTATAGCTACACGCGGCTTGAATCCATAGTTAATAACGAACGATTGAATCGCCGAAACAAATAATTTTACCGGGAACAGTAAATTGTTTATGTCTAACTTTCGTGAAAATCCGCTAACCCAAATTGCCTTGAAAGGGAAACCATATTCCGGTACTACACGTTCTTCAATTTTATTTTTTGCGCCAACAAATAAAATTTCAGATTCCGGTTTCATCAGACGAATCTGTTGGGCAACCGCAAGAGCAGGATATAAATGACCGCCGGTTCCGCCGCCAACAAAAACAAAACGATATGGAGTTCTATTCTTCATTACACTTGAGCAATTTTTAATTCTGTTGTCTTAACCGTCTGTCTTCCAACATTTACAATTATTCCAATTGACACTGCAAAAAGAATAATTGATGTTCCGCCGAAACTAATAAATGGGAAAGTGATTCCGGTTGTTGGAATTAATCCTGTGACTACACACGCATTTATAAAAGCGCTGACTATTATGTTAAATCCTAACCCTAAAACAAGAAGCTGACCAAATCTATCTTGTGCCTTTTTGGCTACGACCAAACAAACAGCGAACAAAAAAAGAAATAAGAAAAGAACTACTATTGCGCCTACAAAACCGAGTTCTTCACCAAGTATTGAAAAAATAAAATCGCCGTATGATTCAGGAAGAAATAAATCGCTCTGTCTGCTGTGTCCTAATCCAACACCTAAAAGACCTCCGCTGCCTAAAGCAATTTTTGCCTGCTTTACTTGTATATTAATATCACCGCCGTTTATCAAACTTTCGATGAATGTTATAACTCTTTCACGTGAGTGTCTGAATATCATCATGACAGAACCCAGAGATAAACCTACAGGAACAATAATGCCGAGTATATGTTTTATCCTAGCACCTGCAACAAATAAAATTACAATTGAAGTAATTACTATGATTAAACTTGTACTAACATTTGGTTGGATTAGAACCAATGCGCTAACAATGGCAACCCAGAATAACGGCAAAAGAAATCCTTTCTTAAAATCTTTTAGTTCGTCTCCCATTTTCTCCAGCATTACAGCCAAGTGAACAATTAAAATTACTTTAGCCGCTTCCGAAGGTTGGAATTGCATAAATCCAAGATCAATCCATCGTTGAGCGCCTTTAACTTTCGCCGCAAAGAGAAAAGTAAAAATCAATACGGTGATAATTAGTATTAATGCCCACTTACTGTACTCGCGGTATTTATCATAAGGGAAGTAGGAAAAAATTATCATCATCCCTACTGCAGCAAATACTTTCCATAAATGTGATTTGAATAAAAAGTAAAAGCTGTTAAATCTAGAAAAGCTGTAAGTACCGCTGGCAGTAAAAACCATAATTGCTCCAAGCATAATAAAACCCACAACTAATCCGATCAATATTTTAACCGATGTATTCATCAAACCAATTTGTTTACTTCTTCTTTGAAAACTTTTCCTCTATGTTCATAATTTTTGAACATATCAAAACTTGCACAAGCCGGTGAAAGCAAAATAACGCTACCCGGTTCTGCTTCTATTCTCGCTGTTTCTACACAAGCTTTAAGAGATTCTTTTATTTCTGTTAATATTACTGAATTGAAATAATCATAAACTTTCTGTGCAGATGAACCGATTGCATAAATTTTCTTAACATGCTGTTTAACTAATTCTTTAATCTGATCGTAATTGTTTCCTTTATCTTTTCCACCAAGTATTAAATACAATGGTTTATCAAAACTTTTTAGCGCTACGTAAACGGAATCTACATTTGTTGCTTTTGAATCGTTATAATATTCAACACCGTTAAGTTCACGTACAAATTCAATTCTATGCTCTACGCCCTTAAATGATGAAAATGCATTTCTAATTTTTTGATTCGGTACATTCAATAACTTTGCTATGATCAGAACAGGAAGTGCATTTGCAATATTATGTTCGCCCTTGATAAACAAATCGCTTGCAGAGCAGATCTCACTAATTTTTCCGAACCATGAAAAGAAGATCTTGCCTTCTTTATAAAAAGCGCCGGCTGGAACTTCGCTTAATAATGAGAAGGCAAGTTTCTGAACTTTTCTGTTCTTCAAATTATTTTTTATGTTTTGATCATCTGCGTTATAAATAAAAAAGTCTTCTTCGTTTTGGTTCTTTGCAATTTTGATTTTTGAAATAATGTATTCATCAAAATTATTGTTGTATCTATCAAGATGATCCGGAGTAATATTTAATATCATTGAAAAACGCGGCTTGAACTCATCTATAAAATCAAGTTGGAAACTTGAAGTTTCCAAGGAAACAAATTCATCTTCTCTCACATCAAGAGTAATCTCTGAAAATGCTTCGCCGATATTTCCCGCTGAATAACATTTTATTCCTGCTTGATTCAATGTGTAATTCATTAAAGCTGTAGTTGTTGTTTTTCCATTCGTTCCGGTTATGGAAATAATACTACCTTTACAAAACCATGATGCAAATTCAACTTCGCTGACTACTTTAATATTTTTTTTCAGTGCACTAGTCAGTACAGCAGAATTAGTCGGAACTCCGGGACTTGTTACGATTAGAGCGCAATCATAAACCTTCTCTGTATGAGCGCCGCATTCATAAGCAATTGATTCAGACTTCAAAACAGAAATTGAATCAACTAAATCTTTTTCCGAACTGCTATCGCTGATAAAAGGAACAGCGCCAAGTTTCTTTGCAAGTTTGGCTGCACCTAATCCGCTGCGTACGGCGCCAATGATCGATATTTTTTTCCCGCGTATATCCATTATCTTATTTTGAATGAAGCTAAACTCATTAATGCTAAAATTATTGTGATGATATAAAACCGGATTACAATTTTCGGCTCTGCCCAATTCAGTTGTTCAAAGTGATGGTGAATCGGAGCCATCTTAAAAACTCTTCTTCCTTCACCGTATTTTTTCTTTGTGTATTTGAAATAAAGACGTTGAATGATCACGGATAACGTTTCAATAAAAAATATTCCGCCAAGAATTGGAATCAGCAAATCTTTTTTAACGAGAATCATCATTACACCAAAAGCACCGCCGAGTGCAAGAGAACCTGTATCACCCATAAATACTTGAGCCGGATAAAAATTGAACCAAAGAAATCCTAGTCCAGCACCGATCAATGCCGCGATGAAAACCGTTAATTCTCCACTGCCTGGTAAATAAATTATATTTAGATAGTCCGAATAGATAACGTTGCCGGTTACATAAACTATTATTGCGAGCGCTAGCATGACAATAATTATCGTACCGATAGCAAGTCCGTCAAGTCCGTCTGTTAGATTTACAGCGTTCGAAAGTGCGGTAATAATGAAAACAACCCACGGTATATATAGATAGGAAAAATCCCAATTCAGATTTTTGAAGAATGGTAAAGTCGTTTGTGTATTGTATTGTGCAAATTCGGGTAAGTAATAAACCGCAAATCCAACAACGAGACCAACAAAAATTTGTCCCATTAATTTGTAACGGGCAATTAATCCTTGAGGAACTTTTTTAACTACTTTCAAATAATCATCTAAGAAACCAACTCCGCCTAAAAACACAGTGCCGAACAAAACCAAAATTATATAAATGCTTTTAATATCGCTCCACAATAGAACCGGAACAATGACCGATAAGAGAATTATTAAACCTCCCATTGTAGGTGTTCCTTGTTTCTTCTTGTGTGTCTGCGGTCCCTCATCGCGTATTGGTTGGTCAACTTGATTTTTCTTTAATCGTCTGATTATCTTTGGTCCGAAGATGAAAGAGATCAACAACGCCGTAATAGCTGCAACCGCAGATCGAAATGTCAAAAAGCGGAATACATCAAATCCGGGTGGACTAAAAACTTTATTAATGTACTCAAGCAAATAGTAAAACATTATTCAAACCTTTTCTCCAATACGTTTACAAATTCCTCCATCTTCATTCCGCGGGAACCCTTTACTAGAATAACCGAGTTCTCAATTTCTTCGTACTGTAAATAGAGAGACAATGCTTCGCGAATGTGAAAGTGGATTGATTTTACTTTTTTCTTTCTGAGTGCTTTGTTCAAATGTTTCATCATATTACCGGTAGTAAGAACAAATAAGTTTTTATCCGACGAAAAAAGCTTTGCTAAATCTTTATGTAATTTTTCAGATTGTTTACCGAGTTCTAACATATCTCCGAGTACGATTATTTTCCTTTTATGTGTTTTAATCTTTTTAATTAGATCTACTGCCGATTCTACCGAAGACGGACTAGAATTGTAAGTGTCATCAATAACAACAGCGTCCTTAAATTTCTTTACTTCTAATCTTCCATGAACCGGTTTAATATTTTTTGTTCCGTTGAGAATTTCTTTTTCATTCAATCCTAGTTTAAGAGCTATTGCAGCAGCAGCTAAGAAATTTTTTGCATTAGCTTCTCCATACAAATGAAGAATAATTTCTCTAAAACCCTCCCTAAAGGCGAAAGAGAGGGTTTTAGATTTAAGCTGAACACGAGAATTACCTTCATTTGTGTAGCCTAATATTTTCCCTTTCACATCTACCGAACCGTTAAATCCATATGTAACTTTGTTCCAATAATTTTTAGAATGTTTTTTTATTACCGCATCGTCCATATTCAGGAAAACTGTTCCGCCATGTATCTCGGTAATATCCAGAAGAGCAGATTTTTCTTTATATACTCCTTCACGATTTTTTAGAAACTCCAAATGTGAATCACCGATATTTGTAATCATTGCGTAATCCGGTCTGGAAATATTTGCAGAGTACTCAATTTCATTAAAATGATTTGTGCCTTGCTCGAGAACTAATACTTCGCATTTTTCATCAGTTCCTAAAATTGTTAATGGGACGCCGATGTGATTGTTATTGTTCGCCACTGTTTTAACAACATTATATTTTTCACTAAGTAGAGAAGCAATCATTTCTTTAACTGTAGTTTTACCATTACTTCCTGTGATTGAAATAACCTTTGCCGAAATTTTGTTGCGCCAAATTTTTGCAAGCTCGCCATATACTCTTGTCGTGTTATTAACAGCGACAACGGGAATTTCGAGGAAGCTAAATTTCTTCAACTTCCTCGAATCAATAATTACTGCATTAGCCCCTTTCTTAAGAGCATCGAGAATAAAATCGTGTCCGTCATATTTTTCACCTTTGATAGCAACGAACAAACTTCCTTTTTTTACTCTGCGCGAATCAATCTCAACGTTCGAAACCGGTTTGAATGCATCGGGATTGTAAATCACCGCAGATGAAATATTAAATAAATCCTCGATCGTAATTTTTATCTTGCCCATTCGGTCAAATATTTTTGTGCAAGTTCTTTATCAGAAAAGTGTTTTCTAACACCGTTAATTTCTTGATAACTCTCATGCCCTTTACCGGCAATGAGAATAATTGCATTGTCTTCGCTTTCAAAAATTGCAGAACGAATTGCTTCTTCTCTATTCTCAATAACTCGATAGTTATTCGATTTGATACCTTTTAAAATTTCATCAATAATAAAAAATGGATCTTCAGTTCTCGGATTGTCCGATGTTACATAAATTCGATCGCTCATAGAAGCTGCGATATCACCCATGATGGGGCGTTTTGTTCTATCGCGGTCTCCTCCACAGCCGAATACAGTGTAAACAGGTCTCTCTTCTTTAACTATATACCGAACAGCGGTAAGAGCCTGCATGAGTGAATCGGATGTGTGTGAATAATCAACAATAACTTTTTTATTTTTCTTTGAGATAACTTCAAATCTTCCGGGTACCTGCGGAGTATTTTTAATTCCTTCGATTGCAATTTGATAATCTATTCCGCTTACAACCGCAGTTTCAAAAGCAGATGCTGCATTGAAAGCATTAAAATGTCCGACCAAACTTGTTGAAAGATGATATTCTTTTCCCTTCCAGCTCAAATCAAAATTTGTTCCTTCGAGTGAATACATGATATTTTTTATTCTGCATGATGCAGTTTCGCTTATTCCAAAAGAAAATTTTTGTGCTGATGAATCTTTTATCAACTTGGTGGAGCTGTTATCATCAATGTTATAAATAATTTTTCCGGTAGAAGAAATCATATCAAATAAAATTTTCTTCGATTCAAGATAGTGTTCAAAAGTTTTGTGATAGTCCATATGGTCGGATGTGATGTTCGTAAAAATTCCGGTCCTAAAATTCAAATAATCTACCCTATTCAATCTGAGAGCGTGAGACGATACTTCCATTACACATTGCGAACAGTTTTCATTCACCATTTGCGCTAATAAAGAATTGATCTCATGTGATTGTGGAGTGGTAAGCAATGTCTTCACTTCGTTCTTGCCGATATAATTAGCAATGGTTCCGATTAATCCAGTTTTAAATCCGGTTTGTTCAAAAATATTCTTTAAAAAAAATGCTGTTGTGGTTTTTCCTTTTGTACCGGTGATACCGATTAGGTTTAATTTCTTTGAAGGTTCTCCGTAAAAAACATTTGAGAACTCAGCGAGTGATTTTCTACTGTCTTTAACAACAATCTTAATGCATCCTGAGTGAGAAAATATTTGATCCGGAATAGCTTTCGGATTTTGTAATACAACAGCAGCAACACCTTTATTAATTACATCGTTAATAAAATTATGTCCGTCAGTTTTGAATCCTTCAATAGCAAAAAAGAGCGAGTTATTAGATGATGTGCGTGAATCAATTGTTATTTCGGTGATCTCTTTCAGTTCGGCATTGCCGGCAACTTGAATAGTTTTCACCTTATTTAACAAGTCAGAAAGCTTCATTCAGTTAGTACTCGCAGTTACTTTTTTAATTAATGGTTCACATTTAAGTAGACAGACAGTACCTGGAATTATATTTGATCCCGGTTCGAGATTTTGCCAAACAACTTTGCCTGTTCCAACAACTTTATATTGCATTCCGATATCATTTAACCGTGCAATTGCATCTCTCATTGATTGATTGATAAGATTAGGCATGGTCGTCGGATTCTCATTATAAATTTTTCTTGTAGAAATATTTGTTAATGATTTATCTCCGATGTTTGAGAATGAAATAGATTTCGTTTTAGGTGTCGTTTTGATATCGGCTACAAGTTGATCTATTAAATTTTGTTTCCTTTCAATTTTCTTTTTGTTCGGAACTAAATTCATATCCGTTCCGATCATTCTTTTTGCAACCTCGCGGAAAATTGGTGCGGCAACTAAACCGCCGTACTGCCCAACTTGAGGAGCGTTGATCAGAATAAAACAAATCACTTTTGGATTATCTGCCGGGAAATATCCTATGAAGGATGAATTATGCTGACTACTTGAATATGATTTATTAACAAGCTGTTGTGATGTTCCAGTCTTACCGCCGACAAGAACATCGGGCAGTTGAGCTTCTATACCGGTACCATGCTCTACAACTCCAACCATAAAATCTTTTATTAAATCCGAAGTGGATTTTTCGATAACAGTTCTAATTTTTTTTGTTTGATTTTCTAATATGATCTTACCGTTTTGGTCAGTAATTGATTTTAAGATGAACGGTTGTAATAATGTTCCGCCATTAACAATTGCACTATAGGCAGCAATCATTTGAAGCGGTGTAACAGCTATCTCATAACCAAATGAAACAAATGGTTTTGTTATGGCAGAAAAACTTCCCGGTTTTTTTAGAAGACCGTTAGCTTCACTAGGAAGATCAACAGAAGTTGCATTACTAAATCCGAAATCGCGTAAATATTTATAAAGAGTTTCATCATCTATCCTTTCGGAAAGTTTCGCCATTCCGATATTACTTGATTGTTCCAGTACCTGACGAACAGTAAGGTTCTCGTGCTTGTGAGTATCTTGAATCTTTACGCTCTTGTAAACGTATGTTCCATTCTCTGTATTAATAACTTCATTCTCTTTTGCTAATCCGCGATCAAATAATATTGACATGGTGGCCGCTTTAA
Organism: Ignavibacteriales bacterium; assembly: GCA_026390775.1. NCBI lineage: Bacteria > Pseudomonadati > Ignavibacteriota > Ignavibacteria > Ignavibacteriales > Ignavibacteriales bacterium. The sequence continues at coordinate 12,665 of JAPLFF010000005.1, forward strand.
TAGTTGATCCGGGTTCGTATGTGTCGGTTATGGCTCTGTTACGTCTTGAGTCTGCTGGAAATAATTCATAGTTAGCCGGATCAAAATCCGGTGAGTTTGCCAGCGCAAGAATCTCTCCTGTATTAGGATTCATTATTATTCCGACAGCAGATTGACCGTTATATTTTTGCAACCCGGTTGATAATTCTTCTTCTAATATTTTTTGATATGTTTTATTAATTGTTAAGTTGATGTTATTTCCCGGTACTGCTGCTTTAGATATGTTTTCATCTATTGAAAGGATTCTTCCCAATACATCACGTTCGTAAGTGTACATGCCGTCGGTTCCCGTCAATTCATTTTCGTAAACTTTTTCAATTCCTTCTACTCCAACCATATCGCGGTTAACATATCCCAAGACATGCGAAGCCAGACTTCCGTACGGATAAATACGGGTAAAGTCTTCTTCGGAGTATAGTCCTTCAATAACATTCTTTTTTATTTGGAAAGCTTTATCCATAGAAACTTTTTTTTCCAGGCAAACATTTGTAAATCCATCATCAATTATTTTTTTATAATATTCTTTCTGTTTGCCAAAGACACGGGAGAAAATGGAAACTACCGAATCAACTCTTTGCGGAGTCATCATTCTTCTGTCCACATAAAATGAAATATTATCCATAGTGTAACTAAGTACTTCTCCGTTCACATCTTTGATCGTGCCGCGTTCAGCTTTAACACTTTGCGGTTTATTCTGTTGTCTATCCGCAATGAGAGTATAATATTCATGTTTGGAAATCTGAATCGTAAATAATCTTGCGATCAATAAAACAAAGACCAGCAGAAGTAATCCGGTTATTATTAGTGCGCGCGAATTAATCATATTTTTGATTTAATAATTTTTCAACCTGTTTTATTTGATCTTTTGAAACAGATATGATTTCTAAATTATCGCTTGGACGAATGAGTCCGATCGAATCCTGAGCATAAACAACAATTCTGTCTTCGGCTGTCCATTTTTGAATTTCTACCATTTTCCCTTCAACTAAATTGAGTTTTACGTTGAGAGAATCTTGTTTACTTATTTTTTGTCTATTCATTCTTTTAATTTCTGTTACACTTGCTACGTAAGTAAAAAGTAAAATTGCAACCGCTGTAATAATTACAATAAAACTTTTAAGTGATGATCCTTTTTTCATTAAACTCTTTCCGCGACACGCATTTTAGCACTGCGAGCTCTACGATTAATATTTATTTCTAATTCATTAGGAGTTAATGCTTTTGTAATCTTTTTTAATCTCTGCTCCTTTTTACAGATACAAATCGGCGTTCCAGGCGGACATATACATTCTAAGCTTTCATATCTAATTTTTTCTTTAACAATTCTATCTTCAAGAGAATGATATGCCAAAACAACTATTCTGCCTCCCGGTTTTAATAGAGTTACTGACTTGTCTAAAAATATTTTCAATTCATTGAGTTCATCGTTAACAAAAATTCTTAATGCTTGAAAAACTCTTGATAAGGTTTTCGTGTGAAATCTTTGAGGTGTTATCTGTTCAATTATCTTTCGGAGTTGAGATGTGCGGGAAAATTTTTCCGTAGTTCTGAAATTGACAATTTTCTGTGCGATCTTTCTGGCGTTTTTTTCTTCACCGTATTCAAATAGGATTTTTGTAATCTCTTCTTGTGAAAATTTATTCAGCAGATCTGAGGCAGTAATTCCTTTTTCAATATTCATCCTGAGATCAAGAGCTGCATCCTCTCTAAAAGTAAAACCGGATTCTACTGAATCCAATTGAAAAGAAGACACACCCAAGTCCGCTAAGATGCCGTCAAAACCGTCAATGAACTCAATCCTTGATATTGAATCAATGTCTGTAAAACTTGTCCTGTAAATTGAAAATCTTTTATCGTTACTAAACTTTTCTTTACAATACTCAAATGTTTTAGAATCCTTATCTGTTGCTATTAACTTTCCGCTGCTGTTTAATTTTTCTAAAATCTTTTCTGAATGTCCGCCAAATCCCGCTGTGCCATCGAAATAAATTCCATCCTTTTTTGTAATTAAATAATCAATGCTTTCTTTCAAAAGCACAGGTGTATGAAAACTCATTTCGGTTTTTTCTGCATTATCTGTTTTGCAATTTCTGCAAACGGTTTTGTGTTCTCTTTTTTCTGAGTTTCGTAAAGTTCAGGATTCCAAATTTCGATCTTCTTATTTTGCCCGAGGATAAAAACTTCCCGTTCTATCCCGGCGAATTCCAATAAATTTTTTGGAACTAATAATCTTGATTGAGAATCAAGTTTATATTCTGCCGCTAACTCAAAAAGCATTCTTTTGAAAGCAGCTTCTTCAGGATCAAAATCATCTAGCTGGTTTACTCGGGTTAGTACTTCTTCTTTCCAAAAATCTTGAGGATAGATATCAATACACTGAACGATTCCGCGGGTCATTACAAAAGTTTCGTTCGCAGATTCATTAACATATTTTTTAAAAATGGAAGGAATACTTATTCTTCCTTTTGCATCAACCGAGTATTTAAAACTACCTATGAACATTGCTTATCCACTATTTGGGATTATTAAACACTATTACCCACCCAGATGCAAAATAACTGTTTTTCATTGGGATTGTCAAGATTATTTTTGCAAAAATGAAAGAAAAGGGGGAATTGTGCTTAAGAGTCAATTAGGGCTTTTGGAAGCATAATGTATAGGAATATTGAAAGAGTTGTAAGGGATTTCGATTGGATAGAGCCACCTGGCGGAATTGAACCGCCGACCCACGCATTACGAATGCGTTGCTCTACCAGCTGAGCTAAGGTGGCTTATTAAGAGAAGATGGACAATGGTTGACGGATGATAGAAAATAATCTACATTAATCATCAAACATCATTCATTACTTTATCTCAATTTCTTTTTGTGACGATTTTTTCTCAAGCGTTTCTTACGCTTATGGGTAGCCATTTTATGGCGTTTTCTTTTTCTACCGCAAGGCATTTACATTCTCCTTTTAATGTGTTTTAATTAATTCTTCTGCTTTTTTACCAATCTCACTTGTCGGATCTATTTCAACAGCTTTTTTCCACCATTCAATTGCTTTAACAGAATTTCCGGCTGTCATGTTTACAACACCTAAATTTAAATGTGCAATTTGATGTCTCGGCTGGTATGTTAATGCCTTTTCCATTGCGGCTATTGCTTCATTATTCTTGCCGGTTTCATAATAACAAACTCCCATATCTACAAGAACATCCGCATTTTTGGGATCATGTTTTAAATAATCGTTATATCTCTCGATCGCTTTTGTTTTCAATCCGGAATCATTTAACAAGTGTGCAAGATGTAATAAAGTTTCTTTATCGCCGGGATTCTTCTTTAGTGTTTCTTCATAAGAATTAATCTGCTCAAGATTATTAAGATCAACACCTGCATGAGGATTGTTTTTATCATTAAATTGAGTTGAAGTTATGGAAGCCAGACTATCAAATATTCCGGAAGAATATATAATCACTCCGCATGCAACTAATAAAAACAAAATTAAGTATATGAGTTTTGTTGACGAAAAAGTTCTTACCAAATTTTCTTGATGACTTGCCTTTTTATTTTTTTCTTTTTGAATATTTTTTTTTGTCTTGGAAAATTTAGATAATATATTGTTCTCTTCTTTGTTCAGATGCTGTTTATCATTTTTTGATTTTACAGCAACACCACATTGAGGACAAAATTTTACTTCATAATTTATTTCTTCACCGCAAACTTTACATTTAATCATTTATTATCCTTATTCATAACAACAAACAACTATTCGTTTACTAAATTATCTTTCATTCCAGAATCGACAGCAGATTTAAAATCTTTTGAAAACTTAAAGGTCGGAACATAATGTTCACCAACATAAACTTTTTCACCCGAACGAGGATTACGGGCATAACGGGCTTTTTTCTTTTTTACTTTGTAGCTTCCAAAACCCCTAATTTCAATACCCTTTCCTTCTCTAAGTGATTGGATTACAGTATTTAAGAATCCTTCAACTATCGCTTCGGTTTCTAGTTTGGTCAATCCAGTTCCGGTAGCAACTTTTTCAACTATATCGGCTTTCGTCATCTCTAACCTCTAATTTTAAGCTAAGTTACAGTAATTGCGAAGCAAAAAATATTAAAAAGCCGAACCAAAACAAATAAATAGAACGACTTTAATTTTTTTAAGTATCATAATAATCTCATTTGTGATTTATTGTTTCACTTTAATACAAGAAACTGACTAAAATATTCTAATAGATGGGAAAACAGCTTGAATTCATAATATTTAACAATGGTATAGCATTTGTCTTAATAAGTAAAAAAAGGAAAAAAGAAATGACCCTTCTTCCAATTATATATACCAGTTTACTCATATTCTCCACGTTTCTTTTGTTTGTGTTAAGTATTTCCTATATAGCATATAAAGCAAAAGCTAGAGGTAAATTACCACGCTCTCTTGAACCGATACTAAATCGCCGTTTAGCTTTAGCAGTTAATACATCACCAGTTAATAATTACGTCAGGAAACCATTCGTAAAACAGAGACAATCAAATCTACCGATTACTATTAACAATAATTTCTCAACCAAAAAACATTTTACACAAGATGTGGGAACTAGGAGAACAGAAAGGCATAATTTAAATCCGAATGAAGATTTCATGAGATTAAATCAACCAGAGAAGAACTACAATACAAACAAGAGTTCTACTGTTAACCCAAGAAACAAAACTACACAGTTTACTGAGCGACGCAGACTTGAAATAATGAATCAAAACGAAAATTTTAGAACAATTGAGGAAAGAAAAAGCTATAAAGAGGATCTTCCAAAACAGGGTCCTAACTTAGCAGAAATGAATTTACTAAATTATTATAGTGATAATAATGAGTATGAGATGGTAACATTATCAGCATCTCGTATAAGTAAAGCAATTTGAAGTTGTGTCTTCCCGTTTGGTTGGGAGGAAAAATATATTTTAATATCTTTCCTATATGGAAATTATACCCATAATATATACTGTATTAATTATTGTTGTTGCATTAACAATTTTTACATTAACTTTTTCTTTTTACTCAGAAAGAAAAAAGCAAAAAGGGGCGGATGAAAATCCAAAATCCGTACCTGTGCATGAAATTCCTCCTCCAAAATCTGTACCCGAACAAAATAATTCCTTTCTAAACAAAAGCGAAAACTTAAAACCCATTTCTATTTTATCTCCTCAGAAAACAATTAATGTAAAGGGGGAGAAAAAGATTAAACCTTCCAGCAAAATCGGACCTGAATTAAAAAAAACAAAGAACGATAAAATTCATAAAGACAATAAAAAGAAATTAATTCGCAATAGTAGGTTAGAAGTATTGAATTCCACACAGAATAAGGATGAGAATAATAATATTCAATATGAAATTAGTAACGAACAAAATTCAAATCTAAAATCGTTAGGCAGTAATATTTTAGATAATTATTCAGATGAAGAAGAAAATGATATGTTTACCTTGAAAGTGAAGGATCAAAAAAAACCTAAAAAAAGCTAATTGTTTTCTTTGAAACTAAGACAATAATCATTCTGATTTCTAAGTAAATCCAAAGCACAATGCAACCGCAAAATTCTTTATATATAAAAAATATGGTTTGCAATCGTTGTATAAAGGTTGTAAAAGAAGAATTTGAAAAGATCGGTGTTAAGATTAAAAAAATTTCTTTGGGTGAAGTAATTACAGAACAGCCAATCAGCAATCTACCTATCAACAAATTAAAATTAATTTTGGAAGAGAACGGATTTGAACTTATAGAAGACAAGAAAGCAAAAACGATTGAGAGAATAAAAAATTGTATTATTAAAATTATTTATGATAACAACTATTTGATAAATGAACCCAAAAAATTTTCTATGCTGATAGAAAAAGAATTGGGATTAGACTATAATTATTTGAGCGGTCTTTTTTCTTCTTTAGAAAGCATTACAATTGAACAATATATTATTTTACAAAAAATAGAACGGGCAAAAGAATTTATTAAATATGGCGAACTCACTCTAAGTGAAATAGCTTATAATTTAGGTTATAGCAGTGTACAACATCTCTCAAATCAATTCAAGAAAGTAACAGGTTTTACCGCTAGTCAATTTAAATTAAAAACCGAAAATATGCGTAAACCGTTAGACAAAATCGGTTAAACGCCACCCTTTTTCTTCTATCAATATCATTAAAATTTTATAACATTATTCCAGAATTATGTAACGCTTATCAATCTATGCTAATCTATTTTGCGTTTAGCAAAAAAATGGAGTAATAACAAAATGACAACTCAAGAATTCATAATTGAAGGAATGACCTGTAATCACTGTGTAATGGCGGTTAAGAAAGAATTATCAAAATTAAATCTTGCAACAATGGAAGTCGGAGTTGGCTTTGCAAAAGTAAATTTTGATGAGACCAAAGTAAGTCCATCTGAAATAGAAATTGCCATCTCTAATTCCGGGTATAAAGTTCAAAAATAAAAGGAACATCATGAAACAAATGAATCTACCAGTGGAGGGTATGACCTGTGCAAGCTGCGTAACACGTGTTGAAAAAATTATCGGTGGTTTTGAAGGCGTTAAAAATGTTAATGTTAATCTAGCTACAGAACATGTTACTTTTGAACTAGAACATGATAATATCAATCTTGATTCAATTGCAAAAGCAGTTGAAGATTACGGTTACAAATTAAAACTAAATCCGAACACTCAAAATGATTCACAAAATATAATCCAAGATAGTATCGAGTTGGAAAAAGATAAATATTATGATCAAATCAAAAAAGATTTTTTTCTAGCTCTGATTTTAACACTCCCCGTCTTTATTATCAGTATGCTGTTTGATTATTCCTTCTTTCAAAACATTTGGAGTTTTTCAGCAGATACTACTCATAAGATTTTATTAATACTAACTACACCAATAATTTTTATTAGCGGAAAAAGATTTTATCAGATTTTCTGGATTAACCTAAAGCATTTTTCTTTTGAAATGAATTCGCTTGTTGCAATTGGAACAGGTGCAGCGTACGGATACAGTGTAATTGCAACTTTATTTCCTTCGGTAGTTTCCATTCATGATGAATCACCTCATGTTTATTTTGAAACCGCCGGAGTAATTATCACACTGATCTTAATGGGTAAGCTTTTAGAACATAATGCTAAACAAAAAACTAATTCCGCAATAAAAAAACTAATAGAGCTAAGACCAAAAACAGCAAAGGTTCTGATCAATAACAAAGAAACTGTTGTAAATATTTCTGATCTAAAAGCGGGAAATGTTGTAGCAATAAAACCCGGAGAGAAGATTCCAACGGATGGAATTATTATCTGGGGAAACTCATCAGTGGATGAATCAATGATTACCGGGGAAAGTCTTCCGGCCGAAAAGACAATCGAATCTAAAGTTATTGGTGGAACTATTAACAAAAATGGCTCATTCAATTTTAAGGTAACTGAAATCGGAGATAATACTGTACTTGCTCAAATCATAAGATTAGTTGAACAAGCGCAAGCTTCAAAACCACCAATACAAAAATTAGTAGATAAAATTGCTTCCGTATTTGTGCCGGTTGTAATTGTTATTGCACTAATTACTTTTTTAATCTGGCTTTTTATTGGTGGTCATAATTCTTTCAGTCAAGCATTGGTTAATTTTGTGGCAGTGCTTATTATCGCTTGCCCATGCGCGCTGGGATTAGCAACTCCAACTGCAATAATCGTAGGTTCGGGTTTAGGGGCATCAAATGGAATATTGATTCGGAATGGCGAAAGTCTTGAACTCGCACAAAACATTTCTACTATTATATTTGATAAGACAGGAACAATCACTGAAGGCAAACCGGTTGTTTCTGAGATCGTTATAAATAATATTTCAGAAGATGAACTGATTTACCTTAGCGCTTCTCTGGAATCAAAATCAGAACATCCTTTAGCGCTTGCAATCGTTGAAAAAGCGAAATCAAAAAATATTTCACTTTTGCAACCGGAGTCATTTCAAAACTTATCCGGATTTGGATTAACAGGAATCGTAAATAATCATTCCGTGATAATCGGAAACCTAAATTTGATGAATGAGTATTCGATCAAAACAAATGCAATGAATGAACATTATGATAAATTAATTGAGAGCGGAAAGACAATCGTATTTGTAAGTGTAGACGGAGAATTAAAAGGATTGATTGCTATAGAAGACAAATTAAAAGTAACATCTGCCGAGGCGATAAAAGAATTAGGTAAAATGAAAATCAAAACAGTTATGCTTACCGGAGATAATTCTAAAACTGCAAGACTGATTGCGGACAAAGTTGGAATTACAGATTACAGATCTGAAGTTTTACCGGACGAGAAAGCAAATATTGTGAAGGAATATCAGAGTAAAGGTGAAGTTGTCGCAATGGTGGGTGATGGAATCAATGATTCACCTGCGCTTACACAAGCAGATGTTGGAATTGCTATCGGTACAGGAACAGATGTTGCCATTGAAACTGCTCAGATAACATTAGTACAAGGAAATTTATTAGCCGTAGTTAAAGCAATTAATCTTTCGAAGAATACGATTAAGGTAATCAAACAAAACTTATTTTGGGCGTTTGTATATAATACCGTTTTAATTCCATTGGCTGCTTTCGGAATGTTAAATCCTATGATCGGTGCTTTAGCTATGTCGCTAAGTTCGGTTTCGGTTGTAAGTAATTCATTGCGGTTGAAGAGAGTAAAAATATAATCCGTAGAGACGCTGCATGCAACGTCTCTTCTAAAGAAATTGTATGAAATATTATTTACGCGGCAATCTTTCCAAATAAGAACTTGTGCTGAGAACACCGAACGTATTTATCTTTTTCAATTCTTCTAAAGATTCACAATTCAAATAGCTCATCGCACTTTTTAATCCATCCGATATAGCATTGATAACACTCTTAACCGCTCCTTTATACGGAACCATTGTTTCTTCGCCTTCAATAAATTCACCTTTCATTTTAACACCAAACGAAGCGGATCCGCGGTACTTTTTCCAAAGCTGATCGCTGTATTTGATAACTTCTCCCGGTGTTTCTTTTGTCCCCGCAAGCATTCTTCCAAGCATTACAATATCTGCACCGGAAGCCAAAGCTTTTACAACATCACCGGGACTTTTTATACCGCCATCCGCAATTAATTCTATCTTTAATTTTTGTTCCTCGCGTGCAAAGTAAGTATCTAACACGGAAGAAACTTGTCCAATTCCAATTCCCGTTTGAACTGAAGTAGTGCATACACTTCCGCCGCCTATACCAATACGAACTGCATCTGCACCGGCATCAACAAGCTGTTTCAATGTTCCGCCGTGCGCAATATTCCCGACAATTACTTTTACTTTGTATTTCTTTTTTATCTCTTCACATTTATTAAGTACATGAGCATTGTTTGCATTTGCGGTATCAATACAAACAATCAAATTGTTCGCTGCAATTTTTTCCAAAAGCTGATCTTCAGCAGTTAAGCTGACAGAAACAGCTTGAATACCTTCAACAACATTTCCTTTTGAAAACAATTCACTTAATGAAGAATCAAATCTATTGACAATTCCGATACATCCAGAATTAGAAAGTTCTTTCGCCATAGCAATTCCGGTTACAGTATCCATTGGACTTGAAACAACAGGTACAGTTAATTCCTTTTCAAGAAATTTTGATTTTATATTTACTTCCAATCTGGTTTTGACGCGTGATATTTCTGTTGGAATTAAACTGATGTCGTCATAAGTCAAAGAAAGCGAATAATTGTTTAGTTCATGTTTAGAATAAATTTTCATTTTTGAACTCCAAGCTTAAACAATATGATTTTAGTAATTCTTTTATTTCCGGAGTTGAATCTATACAATTTTTCTTTTCAAATCTCTATGTAGCAAGAATAGTGAGTGTGACCTAGTCTGTAGGATTAACTTTCATAGAATCACTAATCACAATATTTTTTCGATACGGGAACGAATGGTTCCCGTTTTTATTTGCTGCAATAATTCTGATCGGGTATGTACCGGGCTTGATTATTTCTGTCCTCACTGAAACAACATTTGTTGTTTTATCAAATGAAAATTCTTTCTCTTCTTTGTTAAAATAAATTTGAATTGACTTAGAATTTATTCCAACAGAATCTTTGAGTACAAATGAAGCATTCAATATGTTATTATCTAATCTCAAACTATCCTGAAGAAAATTAATTTCCGGTCTGCCGGCTCGAAAATATTTAGCAAGCCCTCTAAATATTCCCCATGCCTGAATCTGGTTAAACTCCTCATTATTCAAACGAAGTTCTTCAAAGTGATTTGTGTGGAAAGCACATTCAACAAGTACTGCCGGTATATCTGTTTTTCTTAGTACGGAAAATCCTTCACCCGGATAGATATTGTAGTCACTATATGTGCCGTCAAAAGAACCAAGTCCTCCCGGAGTTCTCATTACATAAGAAAGATCGCGCTGAATGTAACGTGCTATATCATGATTACAAGGTTCATATTCGTAATCAGTTTCTCTTGCATGAAAATAAGTTGAAGTGTAGTTGGTATAATTGTCTTCTGTTTTCCCCGGTGCATTATGATGAATGCTGATAAAAATTTCCGCGCCACTATTATTTGCCCATTCAGAACGATAAGCAAGTTGAACTGTAGTGTCTTTATCTCGCGAGATAATTACAATAGCACCGGCTGCTTCAAGATATTTTTTTAGATTTAAGGCAACTCGTAAATTAACGTCAGCTTCTATCACGTCTCCTTTACTATTTTTATTTTTTCTATCTTCCCCGCCGTGTCCTGGATCTAAAAATATTTTTCTTCCGCTAAGATATTGGGAATAATCTAAAATTGTTTTTTCTCTTTCGTTAATATTTTTCCAATCTGTGGGATATTCGTAAAGTGGAATGATTGGCTTGGACGAACAGGCAACCAGGAGTATTGTTATTAATAAAGTAAATATTTTTACGAAAATATTTTTATGCATTTGTTTCCTTCCAAAGCGTAATGACAAGAAGAACAATGATGTAAGTTTGGTTCGTAATCACTGTTGTAAATCTTACGGATACTTTCATCCAGCTCACTACTGTATTTATCCAAATCAGTACGATTAATATCTTTTACAATTAGTTCATCGGTAAATTTTAAGAATACTAATCTAAGCTGAAAATTCTTATATGATTTATAAAGCTTTGATAACACATAAGCATAAAATGTAAGCTGTGGTATATAACTTTCCACCCGGGTATTAAGTTGATCATAACTAATATTGTCGGTTTTGTAATCTATAATAATCAATTTATCTTTTTCAATAATTAGTTTGTCAATAATGCCGTAAAGGTAATGTTCTTTTTCTTCGCAATATACTTCGAACTCGTTTTTATAATTATCACTTTTAGAAATCGTTTGATATGTATTTGAGTCGTAATACTTTTCGATTTCTTTCAATAAAGAAATCTGAAAATCATTTCTTTGCAAATCATTTGCGAATGATTCCAGTGATAGATGAGTCGTTAAATATTTAGATAGTTCTTCTCGGGAAACTTCCTCTTTCAAAACAGTGTGGATTAATTTCCCTTTCAATTGTGCATATTGCCGTAATTCATCATCTTCAATTTGACTGAATTCGAATTCATTCGACCTTTCTTTAACAAGATTGTAAATCGTTGAGAATCCCAACTCATAAGTAAGCTGATACTTAACCGGGCATTGAGTAAATATTGATATCTTAGTCGCTGATATTATCTCACGTTTAGGTCTATCATAAATTTTCTGAGTGAGAATAATTTTTTCCTCGAGAGCAGACTTCTTTTTGATCTCTATTGTTTTAACTTCTTCAGTCTCTCTAATAATCGGGACATTCAATGAAACGTTTTTATTATAAAATTTATATTCACCATCCATCAGTTTCATGAATTGAACTTTGGAAGATAAATTAAGTTCATTCGCAGAATAATCAGCATTGAGTCCTTTTAGTATTAGATCAAGAAAAGAGTTTTTATTCGGTTCTTCTTTTTTCAATTCTGCACTGATAAATAAGTAATTCTTAGCACGTGTCAATCCTACATATAAAAGCCGTTTTATCTCAGCAAGATTTTTCCGGTAAATAATGTAATTATAGAGCGAGACTATCGGAGCCATATCATATTTATTGAAATAATTTCCATTTGTAGGAACTTTTGCAATCACTCCAAAATTTTTGTCGCAGATCAATGATTTCGATTTTACAGAACTATCTTTTACGGTATCGTTGCAGTTGTAGAGGAATACAGCTTTAAATTCTAATCCTTTCGCTTGATGTATCGTTAATATCTTTACTGAGTTTTCATCGCGTGTAACTTGTGCTTGCCCTTCGTCTTCATGGTCTCCGATTGACTCACGCATCGAAACGGTGAAATCGTATAAATTCTTAAAACTCTTTTGGGTAAATGCCCGCGCTAATAACAATAATTTTTCTACATTTGCTATTTCTTGAGATGAATTCTTTTTAGATGCAATCACAGCCCAGTAGCCGCTTTCTAAAAGAATTTTTCTGATAAGCGAATAAATCTCGGTGCTGGATGCAATTAGTAAATTTTCGTTTAATCTATTGTAAACTTCTTCTAATTTAGAATTTTTTCCTAAGCTGTTCATTAGTTTTTCATAAAATGTGTCCCCTTCTTCTAGGGATATTTTATAAAGCTGAAGATCGGAAATATTAAAAAATGGTGATCGTAATATTCCTATTAATGCGGAATTATTTTCATGCTTCAGTAAAAAAGAGAGATAATTATAAATATCATAAATGATTTGGCGTTGATAGAATCCTTTTCCGCCGACAATAGAATAAGGAATATTTTTCTTTACAAACACTTTTTCCAATTCTGCAAATGAATCACGTTTACGGCAAAGTATTGCAATATCTTTTAATTCAACTTCTTTATCAGAAACCAACTTGGAAATCTTTTCTGCTACAAGATCATATTCTTCTGTTTCAGTATCTGCTTCAGATAATAATATTTCAACTTTGCCAATTTCATTTTCATCTTTGGCACAAACCAACTCGCTATGTTCAACTTCGTTAAAAAAATGATCCGGATTATTAAAGAGGTTTGAAAATATTTTATTGATAAACAGTACAAGTGAAGGTGCCATTCTAAAACTGTGAGGTAAACTTAGTAACCTGCCGATTTTTTCAGTTCCGCAAATTTCTTTTTTTGTTTTATTGAACACTTCCAGTTCTGCATTACGGAACATATATATACTTTGTTTCTCATCGCCAACAACAAATAGATTTCCGCTGCGGAGATTATCCAGAATAGGCATGAATATTTCATATTGCAGTTCATTAGTGTCTTGATATTCATCTATCATTATGTAACGAAATTTTTCCCGAAGATATGTTTGTACTTCTTCTCTTTGAAGAACTTGTTGAGTAAATATTAAAAGATCTTCAAAATCGAGATAACCTTTTTGTTTTTTCTTATCAGCATATAATTTATTTGTACTATTAAAAAATTTAAGAAATGCTTTGCCAATTCGAGCTAATTCTTTTTCCGGTTTTCTCCCTTCTTCTAAAGAAAAGAAAGGAATAAGTTCTTGAAGAAGCAAATTGATTGCGTCTGATTGCTTATGATATTCTTCGTGTCCTTTATCCAAATAGTCCTTTATACGAACCGTGTATTTTTTTGTAAGTGCAGAATCAACTAGTCCTTTTAGAAGTACTATTTGACTGACAGAAGATAAATTAGGACGAAACTGATTTAGAACATATTCGGTATCTAATGCATATTTATTGGTTTTGTTCTGTTTAAGGACAAAGTCATTTATTATTCTAATCAATATTATAATTTCTGAAATCTTTGCGGAGAAAATCTTATCGAAAACAGTTTCGAATTCTTGACGAAAATAATTTGCTATTTCATTTTCTGATCTTAAATATAATTTCTTGGAAATCTGGTCAATCGTATTCTTTTGATTCAGTGAATTCTCTAATTGCGAAATGAACGCTTTTTTAGAACCGAAATAACGGATGATATATTTTAATTCTTCTGAACTTTCCGGGTTTTTAATATTAGTGTTTATTGAATCTTCAACGCATAACTGAAAAATTTCATTTGCTGTTGATTGATCAATAACATTAAAGTTTGGATCTATTTCTGCTTCAGGGGAAAATTCCTTTAAAATGTTAATACAAAAAGAATGTATCGTTGATATATTGGCTGAAACTAATTGTCTTCTTATTTCCTCAAGTTTCTTACGCTTGCCGGAGTTTTCTTCCGAAAGAATTCTTTCGTCTATTTCACGAGCAATCTTTTTATTAAGCTCGCCGGCAGCTTTATCGGTAAATGTAATTGCAACTATACTTGATAGATCTATCTCCTCATTTAGTAAGATCTCGACAAATCTTTTAGATAGCACAAACGTTTTTCCTGAACCGGCGTTAGCAGTCAACGAAATGTGATTCTTATAATCGAATGCTTCTTTCTGTTGTGGAGTTAGATCGAACATTATTCAGCTAAGGGAATTGTTAATAAAAATGTAGTGCCGGCATCTGATGTTGATTCTACAGAAATATTTCCTCCGATATTATCAATGAATTTTTTTGCCAAGCTCAATCCTATTCCCATACCTTTTGTTTTAGTAGTAAAGTTTTCATCGAACACCTTACTAATATATTCTTGGGAAATGCCTTTTCCATTATCTTTTATTCTCAAACGACAATACCCATTGTCCGTATCAATAGTAACAGTGATAATAGTTGAATTAGCTTGGATGGAATTTCTTATAAGATTTACAATTGTTCTTTTTAGATGATCTTTATCAGCATTAATAAATATTTCAGATTTTTTCGTATCAAATATTATTTTCCTCTTTTCTTCAATAAATAAATTTAAGGTTTCTTTTATAATAGAAACTGCATCAAATTTTGAAATGCTCAATTTAGGCATTTGTGCAAAGTTTGAAAATTCTGATGCAATATTTTTAAGTATCTCTATTTGTGTGATGATTGATGAAGTAACTTTTTCAAAAATAGAATTGAACTTTGGTGATTTATCTTTATGCGCCGTAATCAATTGCTGAACATTAAGTCTCATCGGTGTAAGAGGATTTTTAATTTCATGAGCAACTTGTTTTGCCATCTCTTTCCAAGCTGTCTCTCTTTCAAATTGCGCAAGTTCAATTTGACTCTGCTTAAGTCTTTTAACCATCGCATTGAATCCATCTGTCAAATCCTTAATCTCACCGCGTGTTCCGCAATTAATTTCAACATTCAAATCTCCTTCGCCAACGGATTTTGTTCCCCCGGTTAACCGTCTTATCGGTGAAGATATTTGTTCTGCAAGTATGGTGCTAAATATGGACAGAAGAATTCCAGCCAATGAAAATATTCCGAACAAGATAATATCAAGTTCAATATCAGATAAAGGAAGATCAACCTTATTAAATAGATCGGAGACCTTGATTATATATTCGTCACCGTTAATTGAAGAACGATGATAAATTGAATTGATCGCGTGATTCTCAAATTTTTCTTTCTCATAGTAATTTTGATTTACACTTAACATGGCTTCATTATAAACCGGCGCCGGAAGCGTTTTGGGAAGCAATCCGATTTCGTTATAAATATTATTCGTACTATAGATCATATTAATATTACTGAAAAGAGAATAGGAAATATTAATATCAATCGCCGCCTTTTCATATATAAGTTGTGAATTGATGTTTGATTCTGTAGAATAAAGTGATAAATATGACTCAACTTGTTGAGCAAGTTCAGTTAATCTTTTTGTGAGAAGTTCGGAATTTTTTTCTTCTGTCAAGTTTCTAAAGTAAACGGCAACCAAAATTAAAGGGATCAAGGAGACAATCATAAATGCGCCTATTAGCCGTGTTCGATATGCTGATAGAACAATTATAGTTTGTTTCATTTTTACGATAGAGACTATTAATAATATGGATAAAATGATTATCGTGTGAATAAAAAATATTTTAAAGAAATCAGTTAGACTCCAAGAAAAGTTTTTTTCTTCTACTGCAACTGCAATTATTTTATGAATTGAAGGTGTGTTTATTTCAAGAAGATAGAAAAGATAGTTCTCATTATTCAGTTCAAGATTCATCCACGCTTCGTTAAACGAAGTAAACTGTGCGTTAAGAATAGAATGCTGACTTGAATCCGATAAAGTTATGTTACCGTAAGATCGTACAAGTTCGCCGTTATGAAAATCAAATATTTTTAACTTATCATAGTCAATAGCTGAGGCAATACCTGCTCTCTGTGGAATTAAAAATTTTGGTAATTCGGCATAATGAAAATAATCTTCATTATATATTGCTGAAACTAGAACATACCCGATGATTTTTTCTTCTGATAGAATAGGTGAAGTTCCAATAAATGTTACTCTATCACCGAACATATTTAATTGCTTACTTATTTTTAAGCTATCCCCCGATTTCTCAATAATTTGCTGCAGCTTATCGGCTAATAATTCATTAGATGATGAAAATCCGCCTAGATATTTTTTTTGATCATCATAGAAATATATAGAAGAGCTAAGCCCTTCTTTATAAAGCATACTGTTTGTCCAAACAATAAATGCATCCGCCGAAAGATCTGCATCATTGAAAAATGAATTAGCAATTTTGTCGCTGGTTTGAATTTCACTTAGAGTTTGATAAACCATAAACTCAATCAAGTTCTCATCTGTTCGGGTGATATCGTGAGCCGTAGTTTTTAATGATTCCCTTTCAATTTCGGAATTGTAGAATGTTAATAAACTAACCGATAGAACTGAAGCAGCAAATGAATAATAGACATAATGCAGTATTGATTTCTTTCCAGCATTAAGAATGATTAGTGAAAGCAAGAAAGTTATAGTGATAAAAATAATTCTAATTAACGGAGTTCCTTGAGGTTCGCTTTGTATCAGATCGAACAGCCATCCCGAGATTTGGATAATTAAAAAGTATATCAAATAAAATGTGAACCTTTTTTTAGGGAAAAACTTCGGCTTATAATTTAGAATTAACAGAATAAGTATTACTGAAAATAAAACTACCGATGATGCAAGTAATAAAATATTCAAACACATTAGCAAAACAGATGATTCGGGAATTAATGAAAAATCTTTGAAGTACCTGATATTTGAATCAAAAATCACACTTCTAATTGATGCAGCAAGTCCGCGGTAAACCAATAAATAAATAAACAGCGAAAAGATTAAAGTAATAACGTGAACAACTCTTTTTTTCTCTTTTAGTTTATTCTCATAATAATATTCGAGAAAATAATTATATCCTTTAATCACTGCTGTAAGTAAAAAAAGGACAGTAATAGTAAACTCAAGTGGAGAGCGGACAATCCCATACCCAAAAACTGAGGAAAAATTTGAAGAATCTGTTAGCGAATTAAAAATCAGTGAAGAAGGTATTTCAAAATAGAACAATGCAATCCGCAGTACTGCTAGATAAAAAGTTAATAATAATATTTTAAGAACCTTGCTTTTAACTTTGTTAAAATAATCTTTACCGAAGAATCCTAAAGTTAATAGAGCAAAAATTAGAGATAGTGATTGCATCAGCCATATCTGATTCTTTATCAAATTGATAGAAGTTTCTAACGATGGTTTATCAAATGTTGCAATGCCAATTTTATTTTTGAAATTATTTAATAGCGCATAGGAATATTTTCTACCATCTTTGGAATTTTTAGCTAACGGTGAATAATCAATATTTATTCTCACAGAAAGTTTTTTGGATAAAGAATCCGGAAAGTTCTCGAATGAATTATATTTATTAGATAGTGAAAAATGTTTCTCGATTGGAGTACTTATTACAATGGTGTAGTCGTGGTTACTAATTTTTAATGAATCACTAAATGATAAGTATGAAATAAGTTTTTTCCCGCTAAAAAAAGTTTGTCCGTAATAATACTTTACATTTGATATGCTTTCTTCATCCATTACCGGTTGAGCATTCCATCCGATTAATATATTTGAACCATTGTATAATTGGATCAATATTTTTTCGTTATCATAAATAGAAAACAGTTGAATGATCTTTTTGTTATCAACATTCGTGTAAGATAATATCTTTGAAAGAGTTGGTTTAATTGAATCGAACGATCTAATAAGCAAATCTGATTTTCTGTCTAATGCTCGATCAATATTCGTTTCAGTAGATTCAATTTTATCGGTTAATATAGTTTCCCAATTATTTCTTTCTTTATTGATAAAGATTGGAGACAAGATTGCAGATATAATAAATATCAAGAATAGAATTAAAAATAGAGTTGTAAATATTAGTTTCCGATTCAAGAATTTGTTTATCATTCTAGTTAATTGTTATCTGAGAAATTTTCCACTCGCCATCAATGAAATGCAGTGAGATAAAAACAATTGAGCTACCTCTAACTCCCTTTGTGCTATATTTTAAGATTCCGGATGCAAACGGAGTCGCAGTTTCAGTAACAATATTAGTTAACTTGAAGGATGTAGGTTGGTATATACTTAGAAAATCTTTTATTACATAGTAAGATTGATTTGTGCTGTAATAACCAGATGCCCCATTTGAAAGACTTAGATAATTCTTAATCCCAAAATATTTTGAAAATTTGTCAACTGTTGCACCGGCTACCCCTTCTTCAATACGTAAGAAAACTTTTAAGGCATTTTTTCCGGTTGATCCTTGTGCTTTAATTACCACCGAATTAAAATTAAGAATTAGCAGCAAACTACTTATTAAAAGTATGACTCTGTTTTTATTATTTGATTTCATTTTCTTCTCTAATCTTACACCAAAATAATTAAAAGAAATAAAAAAGCATACCATTAAGGTATGCTTTTTCAACAAGGAGAAGGAATGCATCGAGGTTAATATTTTCTTTCAACTTTGTCTGGTACTAAATTTCTTTTCGATGAGAGATTTCCTCTCTTTAATTCCCTATTACCTTCAACTAACTGATACGCCCAATCAAATACCATTCTTTCGTTAGTAATGTTTTTGATCCTTACTTTGGCAAAGTGATTATCCCAAGTCCATATTACATAAGTATGGCCAACTATTGCTTGAGTATATTTTACATTTTCACCTTGTTTAACAGGAATCCATCCACCAATAGGCGCATAACTGATATCCCATATATCTTGTGTCAGTCCCATATCTTGAAGATCAGAGTCAACCGCCCAGACATTTAGATAAAAGGTGCCGTTATAATTTTCGAAGAACATATCAGCGTTAGTATCATTGTAAGATAAAACGAGGTATTTACTAAAATCATAACCGGCATTATTTGGAGATTTGTTATAATCGAAAATTGCCTGATTAAATCCTTCGGGACGTGGTGTATCATATACAACATCTTCACTTAAATCGCTTTCGTTGCCGTTATAATCATATGCACTTACTGCATAATAATATGTTGTTCCATTCTTAGCTCCATCATCAATAAAATGAGTACTCTGTGTACTGCCTATTAAAGTATATTTTCCATTATAGGAATAACTGTAATAAACATTGTAACCCGCAACATCTCTTTCCGGATTTTTATCCCAATAAAGATCAACTCTGTTATCTCCGGTTACTGTACTTATATTTATTGGTTTTGAAGGCGGTGTGTTATCGTAATCATGCAAATGATCACAGCCAGTTATCAATAACATGGTGAGTAAAAATATTCCGCTAAAAAATAATCTTAAGGTTTTCATAACATCCTCCGTAAATTTCTGATTATGATAGTACAATCATAATGCCAATTATCTTTCTAATTATTCAGAGGTAGAACTTGCTTTTTTAGTTCGATTTTGAGGTTAAATACTTTACTGAAGTTTAAGGGAGGGATAGAACAATCAGAGTTGTCTTGTTGATTGAACAGCACTGAACATTTTTTTGAATTTTATATTGAAGTAAATTTATCTTCGAAGAACATTTTACCTTTGTTAATCACAGCAATTGATTTACCTGTCATAAGACGTTTATCAAATGGTGAGTTTTTCGCTTTGGATTTAAATTTATTTATGTCAGCAGTCCATATCTGATCAGGATCAAAAATTGTAAGATTAGCAACCTCACCTATTTTTATTTGTGGAATTGGAATGTTTAAAATCTTTCTGGGATTAATTGCCATTTTCTCAATTATCTGAGAAATGGTTAAATGTTTTTTATGAACTAACTCACTCATCACTCAACTGAGTTCTGTTTCAAGTCCAATTATACCATTTGGTGCAAAAATAAATTCCATTTCTTTTTCTTCTATGGCGTGAGGGGCATGATCACTTGCAATACAATCAATCGTTCCATCTTTCAATCCTTCAATCATTGCTTCTACATCTGTTCGTGTTCGCAGCGGAGGATTCATTTTGTAATTCGTATCATAAGTTTTTAATAAGTCATCAGTCAATGTAAAATGATGCGGCGTTACTTCAGCAGTAACACTAATTTTATTTTTCTTTGCTTGTCTGACAAGCTCAACAGATTTTTTCGAACTGACATGAGCAATATGAACTTTACCGCCGGTAAATTCAGAAAGCATAATATCTCTCATAACTATGAGATCCTCTGCAACCTTCGGAATTCCAGGTAATCCTAATGTAGTTGAAGTTAATCCTTCATTCATTACACCGTCTGCCATTGATTCGTCTTCACAATGTTCAATGATAGGAGTTCCAAAGTTGATAGAGTATTCAAGAGCATTTCGTAAAACACCTGCGTTCTTAATAGCAACACCATCATCAGAAAACGCAACTGCACCGGCTTCGAATAATTCATACATTGGTGAAAGAGCTTCTCCCTTTCGTGCAAGAGTAGCTGCAGCAACAGGATAAACATCAACTAAGTGATCTTTGGCTTTCTCTTTAATAAAACGTACAATTTCTGCTGAATCTATATTTGGATCCGTATTTGGCATACAAGCTACTCCGGTAAATCCTCCGGCGGCGGCGGCATTGCTTCCTGTTTCAACAGTTTCTTCATCCTCTCTTCCCGGTTCTCGTAGGTGAACATGCATATCAAAAAATCCCGGGGAACATAGTTTATTATCAAAATCAAAAACTTTCGATGATTTGAAATCTGCTTCTTTCAGTCCATCAATCTTTTCAATAATCCCGTCGTTAATCAGTAAATCACTTTTTTGATTTAATTTTTGTTCCGGATTTAATATTAAAACTTGTTTAAGAATAATTTTCATTTCTCACCTTTTGGCTTAATGCATTGTACCGAGTAAGTATAAAACCGCCATGCGAACAGCAACACCATTAGTAACTTGATCAAGAATTACTTGATACGGACCATCAGCAACTTCAGATGAAAGTTCAACTCCGCGGTTAATTGGTCCGGGATGCAGTATTACAATTTCTTTGTTAAACTTTTCTATTCGATCGGAAGTAATTCCAAAATATTTATGATACTCTCTTAACGAAGGAATTCTTGTTCCGGCGTTTCTTTCAAGCTGAATTCTCAAAACGTTGAGAACATCGTTCTTCGTGATAGCTTCATCTATGTTTGTAAATATTTTCACACCTAATGATTCAATTCCTAAGGGAATCATTGTAGCAGGTCCGCAAACCGATACAATAGCACCCATTGATTTCAAACCAAAAATATTTGAAAGTGCTACACGGCTATGAGCAATGTCCCCAACTATACAAACTTTTAGTCCTTCAAGTTTACCAAGACGTTCTTTAATCGAATACATATCAAGCAATCCTTGAGTAGGATGCTCGTGGAGACCATCTCCCGCATTAATGATATTCGCTTTAGAGATTCGAGTTAAGTATTGCGGCACACCGGCTGATTTATGACGAACAACTATCATGTCTACTTTCATTGCTTCAATGTTACGGACAGTATCTTTAAAAGTTTCACCTTTTTTAACGCTGCTTGTCGAAGTGGAAAAATTTATTGTATCGGCTGAAAGACGTTTCTGAGCGAGTTCGAAAGAGATTCTTGTACGTGTAGAGTCTTCATAAAAAAGATTTACTATTGTTTTCCCTTGAAGTGTCGGTACCTTCTTGATCGGCCGTTCAAGAACTTCTCTAAACGTAGTTGCAGTATCAAGGATCAATTGAATATCTTCTTTGGGTACACCATTTAGACCTAATAAATGTCTGCTTGATAATGACATGATTCTCTCTCTAATTTTTACTTGGAGCGTTAACTAAATAAACAGCATCTTCACCGTCTGTTTCTTTTATGCGTACACGGACTTCTTCATTAATTGATGTTGGAATATTTTTCCCGACAAAATCTGCGCGGATTGGTAATTCTCGGTGACCGCGATCTACTAAAACACAAAGTTGAATAGTATTTGGCCGCCCAAGATCCATTAATGCATCAAGTGCCGCACGAACAGTTCTGCCAGTGTAAAGAACATCATCAATAAGAATTACATCCCGATCATTAATATCAAATGTAAAGTTGGTTACAGAAATTTCCGGTTGTTTAAGACGTGTCCGGAAATCATCGCGGTAAAGAGTTACATCAAGTACACCATAACTGGGAATTGATTTATCAATTTCTGTAATTTTTTGTTTGATTCTTTCTGCAATAAATTCACCGCGAGTTCGCATACCAATTAGTACAAGGTTTTTTGATCCTTTGTTCTTTTCTAAAATTTCATGTGCAAGGCGGGTCAGCGTTCTGTTCAATCCTTCTTCGTCAATAATTTTTGCTTTTATATCCATAGGGTTAGCCTCTGGCTAATAAAAAAAATCCTCGTTGACTTTTCAGTCGCCGAGGTCTCAATTTTGTTTCCTATTTTAATTTTGTTTTTCATCCCTTGCCTATCTCTCCGGATAAAGTTAAAGGAAAATCTCTTGCGTAAAGTTAGACTAAATTCGATTTATTACAAAATAAATTTAAAACTATAAAAAAGGCCACGTATTTTTCGCAAGCTGAGCATGGCTTATATCTGTAGCGATAATCAAGAAGAACTAAACAATTAAAGAAAGTTTTTTATTATTATTTCACCTTTAAGTGAAAGATTTTTTTCTATTCAAATCTTTCGATTTTTTTATCAATTCTAAAAATTTTATCTTTGCCCCGTTAAATACGGGGTGTAGCGCAGCCCGGTTAGCGCGCTTCGTTCGGGACGAAGAGGTCGGGAGTTCGAATCTCCCCACCCCGACAAAAATTTATTAACTAAATTATTAGAAAATAATTTATCTCATTGATTAAAGTCAAGGAGCAATTTATGGCTTCAAATCATTCATTTGATATCGTTTCGGAAATTGATTTTCAAGAAGTAGATAATGCTTTAAACCAAGCTGCTAAGGAAATTCAACAGCGTTATGATTTAAAAGACTCTAACACGGAAATTATTCTAAACAAAAAAGAAAAATTAATTACACTTAACACAAAAGATGATTACTCACGCAAACAATCTATAGATATTCTGCAGACAAAATTTATAAAACGCGGAATTTCTATTAAGGCATTGAAATTTCTTGAACCGGAACCCGCAGCGAGCGGAAGACTGAAACAAGTGATTAATCTACAAAGCGGAATATCTAAAGAAAATGCCAAGCTGATTACGAAAATGATTAAGGAAAGTAAGCTCAAAGTAAATTCACAAATTCAAGATGAACAGATAAGGGTACAAGCTCCTAAAATTGATGACCTACAAGCAATCATGAAACTTGTAAAAGAATCCAATCTAGATTTCCCCGTGCAATTCACTAATTACAAATAAATTCGTTCCTAAAATAAAGAACCCCGATAAAAATCGGGGTTCTTAATAACTTCTATTCAATTAAGAATTAGAAAGCGTATCTAGCTCCTAACTGCATTTGCCAGCGTGAAGAAAGATCACTAAAAGAATATGCTGTACCGTTTACTGGTTTTGAAAAACTATAAACCGGTACGTTAGCATTTCCGTTATAAGTAACTCTTCCACGATATGAAACGATATTATAAGTATCATTACCACTAGCAACGTCTTGTACTTGACCCCAACTTGGATTAATTAAATTGAGAACATTTTGAATATCCAAATAAACTAAGAAAGCTCCCATTCCCCAAAGGTCCGGGATTGCTTGTTGGATATGCATATCAAGATAATATTGCCAAGGCGCGGTAGCTCCATTTCTTTCAGCGATTTTACCACGATTCTGACTTAAGTAGTCATCATTTTTAATGAAGGCATCAAGGTCAGCAAATGTAGTACCTGCTGCTGTTGCCGGAACAAATTGATTATTTGTAATTGATCCTAAAAGAATTTCATTAGCGTTTCTTGGAATGTAGAATAAATCATTACCAGGATAATTATCACCATTAAGATCAGTAGTACTTGTACCAGTAGTAATTGAAGAACCACTAGCACAGAAAGCGAATTTTCTTCCTGACTGACCATTGTAGAATAATGATATTGTTGTTGGAGCGTTCTTCAAGAATTCCCAAGTGAATGAAGCTGAAATAAATGCTCTATGTGTAATTTCCCAATCACTAGTTGTTAGTGGTGGAGAATTTGGATCTCCGGCTACTGCCAAGTATGCCATTTGAGATTGAGCTTGAGAAGAAGTTACGCTGTTACGGTCAAAAGCCTGCATATAATTATAAGCAGCACTTAGCGAAAGACCTCTTGCAACACTTCGTTGAATTTGGAAAGACAAATTATATTGATAACCATCACTAGTATTGTATGTTTGAAGTACATCTGTAAAATTGTTGTTCTTTAAGTTTTCTCCACCGAAGATAGGTCTCCCTATTGTGCCGTTTTCCAAACCTCCGTTCGGTAATCTAGTATAGCCGATTATCGGGTTCAGATTAAGTTTTCTATATAACATATCGTTAATCGTTTTTGAATATAGAAACTCTACAGTACCAACAAAGTCAAGTGGTAATTGTTGATCAACGGCAGCATTTAATTTCAATAGTTGGGGCATCTTAAGATTAGGATCTGCTAAATCAATTTCAGATCTAACACTTGGTGCACCAAGTAATGGGCTTGAACCTGCAGTATATTGGTTAGTAGGATCCGGCCTGAAAACTAAATTTGTTCTTGCGGTCTTCAGGTCAATTTGCTGTGTCAACATTCCTGAATTACCATAGTTATTAGAAATCCATACGTATGGAACGCGTCCGGAGAAGATACCAAGACCACCTCGTAATTGAGTTGTTCTATCACCGGAAACATCCCAGTTAAAACCAACACGTGGTGACCATAACATATTTCCTGTAGGAGCAGTACTGGTGTTAATTCCAGGAAAATATTTTGATACTGAGTCATTTTGTGCCGGACCTGTGGGGAAGGTTGGTATATCAACTCTTAATCCATAAGTAATCTTCAACTGAGGTAATACTGCCCATTCATCTTGAATATAAAACCCTAATTGAGCAACATTGAAACTAGCAGCTGGTCTACCATTTTGATCACCAAACCTTGCATATGTTCTCGTGTAACTTGCTGGAAGGTCGGCCTCAAAATCTGCTAAACTATTATATGAATAATTTCCAGCAACATTTCTTATATATAAATTTGTGAACTTGAAAAATTCATTGTGAGTACCTAAAGTAATCGTATGATTACCTGTATAGTATGAGAAGTTATCTGTGAATTCTATAACATCTTGGTCGAGTGCATTCGCAGCGGAGTAGTTGTCAAGACCAGCTGTCATTGTAAAAGTAGTATTCAATTCTTTAACTACGACTAAAGGTGTAATACCACCAGTTGCAGTTCTTTTTTCTCTGATTGTTGTATAACCAAGAATTAATTCATTAGACATATTATTACCAAAATGGCTATTCAATAATAATGCTGTTGAGTTAGTTGTACTGTTGAAACGGTAATTATATGAGTCGAAACTCATTGATTGAGTTCCTCTTCCTGATAAATTATCTTGATAAGCATCTACGTAATTATGTCTTAAAGTTAATTGATGATTATCTGCTAAGTTGTAATCAAATTTTATCATAAATTTTGTGCTAGGAGCTTTTCGTGTAAAATCAGCAGAACTTCCTGGCTCCATTCCTTTAGCTCTTAAATCAGCAGCAAATTGATCAACCTTTGCTTGTAACTGAGCAGGAGTGTTGGCACCAAAACCAGCTTGTAAAGATGGAGTAACTACGGGTCTATTATCAGCTGTCATTTCACCATTAACAAAAAAGAAAAGTTTATCTTTCATAATTGGTCCGCCCAGCCTAAAACCATATTGCGAACTTGAAAAATCTGTCACTGCAACATCCTGACCTGTAGTGGGATTTCTCTGACCGGTAAAAGCTTGATTCCTTCCGTAGAAGAATAAAGAACCATTGAATTGGTTAGTACCGGAACGTGTAATTGCATTAATACCTGCGCCCGTAAACCCACTTAATCTTACATCATAAGGTGCAATAACAACTTGAAATTCCCGAATAGCATCAAAGCTTATTGGGTTAGCTCCAGCTGAACCACCAGGTGTACCCGATGAAGACAAACCGAAGATATCGTTGTAAGCTGTTCCGTCAATCTGGATATTATTAAATCTGCTTGATCTACCTGCAGCTTGAAGTGAAGTTCCCGAGAATAGTGGAGACAATTTCGCGAAACTAGCGAAAGTTCTATTAAGTGTAGGAATTTCTTCAATCTGTTTTAGAGATACGTTCTGAGCAGCACCTGTTCTTGCTTGGGATAGGACCGCACCTTTTTCTGCAGTAACTGTTACACCTGTTAGTTGAACTGCTTGTTCCGGAAGTTTGAAATCGATTTTCAAGTTCTGACTTAATGCCAAAGAGAATCCTTCTTCAACTTGAGTTGTGTAACCGACAAATGAAACTGTTACTTTGTATGGACCGCCAACTCGTAAGCCAACTAAATTATATTTTCCATCAAGTCGAGTTGATGTTCCAAACTGAGTTCCTGTTGGTTGATGAATTGCAATAACATTAGCGCCCGGTAATGCATTTCCAATTTGATCAACTACAGTTCCGTTGATCGATGCTGTAGTTTGGGAATACATTAACTGAGAGCTAAACAATACAACCGTAAACAGGGAAAAAGAAATCAATTGTTTAACTTTTCTCATACATTACTCCTTTTAGGGTTAGTGAATTATAAATTAAAGCGGATTTTTTATTAGAATGATTTTTATACAGATGATAAAGATTACTAACATGTGTGTATGAATTCATTTTTAGATTCATAGAGTATAAACTTTAATTAACTCACTTCTTTTAATCAATGAGTTGATTGGAGATTTTTTTTACACTGGAAGATATGAAAATCTTATTAATGTCAAAAGGATTTAACAATTTTTTAATTTTCTAAAAATCCACTTTTTGTTCTCAACAAAATTGGAATTTCTTAGTTTAAAAACTATCTTTTCATCCATCTCATCTGTAGAATCTTAATTTTAACTTATACATTCTTATATTTACCTTTATTATTAGCAAGGATTACCAAATGAAAAAATTGATCATTTTCTTATCGCTATATCTATCTATTTCTATTTGTGTTTTTGCAGGTTCAAAACCATATGTAATATTAGTTTCTTTTGATGCATTTAGATGGGATTACTTAAAAAGAGAAATTACTCCCAACCTTGATAAGATTAAAGTAAACGGAGTATCCGCTCTTTCACTGCGTCCAACATTCCCATCAAAAACCTTTCCAAATCATCAGTCTATAATAACAGGAATGTATCCGGCTCATCATGGAATTATTGCTAATACTTTCGGCGATCCTTTCAATAAAACTATTTATAGAATGGGAGATACGAACGCTGTTCGAGATGGCAGATGGTACTTAGGAGAAGCATTTTGGGAAACTGCTGAAAGACAGGGAATAATAACTGCAAGTTATTTTTGGCCTGGGTCAGAAATTCTTATCCCTTACCGGAGACCAACTTATTATGAGAAGTATGTTCACGAACGGCCATACGTGAAACGTGTTGAAGGTGTTATTGATTGGTTAAAATTACCAATAGAAAAAAGACCTCATTTTATTACAGTCTATTTTCATGAAACAGATACACAGGGACACAAATTCGGTCCAGACTCTCCTGAAACTAATCAAGCAATTAAAACTCTTGATAATATTGCCGGATTGCTTTTCCATAAACTAGATGAAATAAAAATGCGTGATAGTGTCAACGTTATTTTTGTTTCCGATCATGGTATGACTGAAGTCTCACAAGAACGGACTATTAATATTGAAAAGATAGCTGGTTCGCCTGATTGTAAATTTTTCGACGGCGGTCCAATCATGTTTGTTGAACCGAAAAAAGAAAAGGTCAACGATGTTTACAACATTCTGAAAAAAAATGAGAACCATTACAAAGTTTACTTACGCAATGAAGTTCCGGAATATTATCATTTTAATGATCATCCTTTTATTCCTCAAATAGTTGTTGTTGCCGATTTAGGTTGGACGGTTCTTTCAAATAGAAAATCCGACTTGGATGGAAAAGGAAATCACGGTTATGATAATAACCAACTAGATATGCATGGAATATTTTTAGCAGTTGGTCCAAATTTTAAAAAAAACTACCATGCAGGAACTCTTTGGAATATTGATATCTATCCTTTACTATGTAAAATTTTTGAAATCTTTCCGCGAACAAATATTGACGGCAAGCTGGATCGTATAGAGTTTATATTGAATGATTAATCCGACAAACCAATTGATGACAAAAAACTTACTCAAAATTGATTACGAGAAATATTCTCTAGCCAACGGATTACAGGTGATTCTTTATCCCGATCTTTCAATTCCTCTAGCTGCAGTTAATTTGTGGTACCGAGTCGGTTCAGCTAACGAGAGAAA
This sequence comes from Ignavibacteriales bacterium, assembly GCA_026390775.1. Lineage (NCBI taxonomy): Bacteria > Pseudomonadati > Ignavibacteriota > Ignavibacteria > Ignavibacteriales > Ignavibacteriales bacterium. Next base: position 41,389 of record JAPLFF010000005.1, read on the forward strand.
TGGTAAAACCGGGTTCGCTCATTTGTTTGAACATATGATGTTTCAAGGTTCACAGAATGTTCCTAAAGAAGGACATTTCAAATTTATACAAGAAGCCGGCGGAAGTTTGAACGGTTCTACAAGTTTTGAACGGACTAATTATTATGAAACTGTTCCTGCAAATTATCTTGAACTTGCTTTGTGGTTAGAATCTGATAGAATGGGATTTATGCTGCCGGGATTGAATCAAGAGAAACTCGATAATCAAAAAGATGTTGTAATGAATGAGAGACGGCAGCGATACGAAAATCAACCGTACGGATTAGCATGGGAAAAATTATTTTCAAATTTGTTTTCTCAAGATCATCCGTACTCCTGGCCTACAATCGGTTGGATGGATGACATTGCAAAATTCGAACTTGATGATGTAAAGAAATTTTTTGAGAAATATTATTCACCAAGCAATGCTTCTTTAGTAATCGGCGGAAATTTTGATAACTCCAATGCTAAAGATCTTGTTGAAAAATATTTTAGTGAGATAAAAGGAACTGTACCGATTCCGGAGATTGAGGCACAGAAACAATCTCGAGACAAACCCAAAAAAATAACTTATGAAGACAATGTTCAACTGCCAAGGATCTATCTTGCATGGCACACAGTTAAAGCATTTCAAGAACATGATGCAGTACTCGATCTGCTTTCGGATATTTTAACGTCATCAAAAAATTCCCGGCTTCACAAATCGCTTGTCTTCGAAAAACAAATTGCCCAGGATATTTCATCGTTTCAATATTCCGGAAAACTTGACGGTTCATTTATAATCGCATCAACGGCAAAGCCGGGTATTACTCTTGAAAAAATTAAAGATGAGATCACAAAAGGAATTGATGAACTAATATCCAAAGGCATTACTGAAAATGAGTTAATGAGAGCTAAGAATAATATCAAGTCTGCTTACATCTTCTCATTGCAAAAAATTGATTTAATAACAGATCATATTAATCACTATAATTTTTATCTGAATGAACCCGATTCATTTCTATTTGATCTTTCGCGTTATGAACAAGTAACTCGCGAACAGATTATAGATGCTGCACAAAAGTTTTTAACGAAACCACTTATCGAACTAAATATTATTCCTAAAACGAAGTGATGATAATGCTTAACAGATCTGTTATACCTACACCTGCAAAAGAATTGTTATTCAATATTCCAGAGATAAAATTTTTGAAACTCGGAAATGGTATTGATATAAGTTTTGTCCACAAAAAAAAATTACCAATTGTTTATTCCGAGATAATTGTTTTTTCCGGCTGCAGGTTTGATCCGACAGAAAAAAAGGGATTGGGATATTTAACTTCACTTTTGATGGATGAAGGAGCCGGAGAATTTGATGCTCTTCAATTAAGTGAAGAGTTTGAAAAACTTGGTACCGTATTTTCTGTTTCAACCGATCATGATACCGCCATTCTTTCCATTTTATCACTAACCGAAAATTTTGAGAGATCACTTGAGCTAGTTTCCAAAATTGTTCTGAAGCCACGGTTTGAGGAAAAAGATTTCCAGCGTGAAAAGAAAAAAGTCTTAGACAGAATTCTTCAGTTAAAAGATGAACCTTCCTTTATTGCTTCATCTGCATTCGAGCATCGTGTCTTTGGTGATTCATACTACGGATTTCCGGAAATCGGAATTGCCGAAAGCGTAACAAGAATTTCTAATGATGATGTTAAAGATTTTTTTGCGCGGACATTCACTTCTTCCAATGCAAAAATTGTTAGTGTCGGAAATTTGGGAGAAACAGAAATTGTTAAACTATTCAATAAATATTTCAACGAATGGACTACTTCATCAGATAACAATCAATATTTTAAAACTCCACTGCGTAATAAAACATCATATTATTTTATTCACAAGTCTGATTCCGCACAAAGCGAAATCCGTGTTGGGCATATTTCTAATAAACGGAACTCAAATGATTTTATTCCTACAAGAATTATGAACACTATTTTAGGCGGACCGTTTTCAAGCAGAATAAATTCAAACTTGCGCGAGAAAAGAGGATTTACTTACGGGGCTAATTCTTCTTTCCATTATTATAAAGAAATTGGATTGTTCGAAATTTCAACAGCGGTAAATATTGAAAACACTGGTGAAGCAATTATTGAAATTTTAAAAGAGCTGAACGGGATTCGCGAACATATCTCTGATGAAGAAATAAATTTTGCAAAATCTTATTTGATAAAACAGTTTCCTTCGCGTTTTGAAACATTGAATCAAATTGCAAACAATCTTGAGTCACTATTAATTCATTCACTTCATGTAGATGAACTTATTAATTATACAAAGAAAGTTAAATCAGCTACTAACGAAGAAGTAAAAGTTTCTGCCATTAATAATATATTACCGGATGAACTGGTTGTAGTTGCAGTTGGTGACCGTAAAAAAGTTTTTGATCAGTTAAAACAAATCCCTGGAGCAGAACCAATTGAATTAGACTTGCAGGGAAACTTCCTCACTTAGTTTTTACACCAACAGTATTTTTTGCAAGATATGTTTTTGAAAGCGGAATGATCTTATTACCCTTCTTTTTAATTTTTTCAATCTCATTCTGAATTTTTAAAAAATTATCGAATGAACTGAAAAAAATTTTCTGATGTACTCCCGTTGTGTCCTCGCAGTAAAATTTAAACTTTGAAACCAGTTCTGAATCTTCCTGTGCCTTTAATTCTATTAACTCGGAACGTGGATATAGAAAAATGCTTTGGCGTTTAAAATCATCTCGAATATAATTATAGATTGGAGAATTATACAATGTGGAACTTTCATCTATGATGTATGCTTTAGCATCTCTAAAACTGGAAACAATATTTTGCATCGAACCGCGCAGTAATTCCTTTTGATAATCGGATTTTAATTTCATCTTAGGATCGCTGATATCATTGTTCAATAAAATTGCATATTCTTTCGTGTAATCTTTAAGAGAATCAGCTTTGATGACCAAATCATGACCCGGAACGACAGTGCAAGAAAGCGGATGGTGAATACTCAAAAAGTTGTTAAAGTTCTTTTCGCTCAGATCGAATACATCATTTATTACAAATGAAAGCTCATTTCTCTTTCTGATAATTTCTTTATCAGGAATTAGTGTTGTTTTCAATTTCAGAACTTCATTAGTATAAATACGAATCTCAGTTGTTCCGTATATCTTTTTTTCTTCTGATACGAATCCGGTAATGTCTTTTTCAATAACTTTATTAATATCTTTTATGATTAGTGGAACAGGCATATCTGCCGGAATTTTTACTACGTACTCGGTCTTTACAGAATCATAATCTGCGGACTTATATTTTTTTCTTGTTATCCACTTAGTTTCAATTCCATATTCATCAAGAACTTTAAAGAAAACGGTTTCGATTTGAAAAACTGAAAGCTCATGAATTGCAATTACTTTTTTGGGTTTTTTGAGCGACTCAATTGTAATGTTTACAATAAGTAGAATTACCGCTGCGGCTACAAGATATTTAATAAATTTTTGTTTTTGGTTTGTCAAATTATTGATCGCAGCACAGATTCAAAATCTGTGCGTTACTTTTTAGGCGCAGAATATGATTCTGCGCTACGAGTTTTTAAAATTGGGTTTACGTTTTTCCAGAAAAGCTGTTGTTCCTTCCTTAAAATCTTCCGAGCCGCAGCCTTCCGCAAATAATTTTGCCTCATAATTAAGACCGTCAGATTCCGAAAGTTCATCACAACTAACAATTGCAAGCAATGCTTTTCTAACTGCGATTTGTCCTTTCGAAGAAATTTTTTCTGCAAACTCAGTTGCTTTACTAATTAATTCTTCTGAACTGAATATTTTGTTAACTATACCAATTCTCAAAGCTTCATTTGCATCAATTAAATCTCCGGTTAAAATTAATTCTGCTGCACGACCAGAATTAATCAATCGGGTTAATCTTTGTGTTCCGCCATATCCCGGAATTATACCAAGGTTGACTTCTGGCTGCCCGAATTTTGCTTTCTCGTTTGCAAATCTTATATGACATGATAATGCGAGTTCACATCCACCGCCAAGTGCAAATCCGTTCACAGCGGCAATAACAGGTTTACCAAGATTTTCGATCAAGTTGAAAACCGCTTGTCCGTTCTCTGAAAATTTCTTTCCGGTTGATTCGTCCAATTTATTTAATTCGGAAATGTCTGCGCCGGCAACAAAAGCTTTTTCTCCGGCGCCGGTTATAATTACAACATTTATACCTTCATCATTTTTAATTGCAGTAAAACATTCTTTCAATTCGGTAACAGTGGCATCGTTAAGTGCGTTTAACTTATCAGTGCGATTAATTGTAACAAACCCGATCTTATTTTTTACTTCAAATAAAATATTATTGAAACTCATAAATCCCTCATTACATTTTTACAAAAATTGGAATGTTAGCTCTCAGATTAAAAGACAGATATTGATTTTGGGGTAAGTAATTATAATAAGTAACAACATCCAGAATGAACATAGAAAAACCTGCACCGATATGAAAACCGAATTTATTTATATCTTCAACAAAATTTTGTTTACCGCTGTCAATCTTGAACTGATGCCAATTTTCGAAGAGAGCATACTCGGCACCGATATCAATTATAGGCATTAGCAAAACAACATTTTCCAAAATTGGTTTGAAATAATATCTTACTCCAGGAGCTATCATAAAAACATTACTTGAGAACGATGCATAGTCGCTTCGTTTATAAAAATCTTGTCTTCCCGGATAATGTTGGTAACCGATCATTGTGTAAAGAAATACAGGTAGGAACTCGTTATCACTGTAAGAGAAAATAACTTCAGCGCCAATTCCAATATTCTGCGCATCTGCAAATTCTCCAATTGGAAATCTTGGACCTACAGCTATTCCCATAAATAAACCTTTGGCTGCACCGAATTTGAATTGACCAAAAGTGACAGAACTAAAAAGTATTAGAAAAAATAAAAGTTTTTTCATTTCATTTTTATTTATGGATTACTTTCCAAAAAGTTGAGTCCCAATTCCGTATTTAAAAACTAATTCACCGCCGTGTATTCCTGTTATATATATTAGATAACAACCCGCTAATCCAATAGGAATAAAAATGTGTTTCCAATTGGACTCAAATTTCTTTTTGAGAATTAAATACGTTCTTAAAACTAAAACTGCAAAAAAATACCATAGTGTTATAGTTGCATTTTGTTCGTGCCGTTCAATTATTTCATTCAGCAAATTTGTTTTTCCTTTGTAGAGAAATTTTGCTGCCTCATGTGCTTGATTTCCAGTCAACACTGCAATTACCGCCGTTACAATTCCTACAATTAAAATTATATATGCCGATTTACTCAAGTAATTTTTCTTAAGCAGAAGACCAAACACTTCAAGAAAAAAATATAATATAAATAATACCACAGGAAAGTGAACGATGCGCGGATGAAGTTCAGCTAAAAATTCCATTTGTAGTTTTTCTTTTGTCTGTTACTATAATCAACTCAATTCAAATATATGATAATGAACCCAATATTCAAAAGCTCACATATTTACCCACATAAAACACTTCCGCCGTTTACATTAAGAATTTCACCATTGATATGTCGTGCTAAATCAGATGCAAGAAATAAAGTTGGTCCTGCAATATCTTCGGCAGTTGCAATTCTTCCAACGGGAATCCCTTTCCTGATACTTTCTTTATAATCTTTATCAGCAAAAACATCATCGTTCATTTCTGTATCAACCCAACCTGGAGCTATGGAATTTACGGTTATATTATTAGAAGCCAATTCCACAGCAAGAGATTTTGTGAATGAAATCATACCGCCCTTTGAAGCAGCATAATGAGAATGAAATGCTTCTCCACGCTGCCCGGCAGTTGATGTTATTAAAATTATTCTTCCAAATTTATTTTTCTTCATGTAAGTAGTTACAGCTTTGCAGAATAAAAATGTTGAAGTGAGATTTACTCGTATGAGTTCGTTCCAATGATCGAGCGTCATTTTTTCAAGAGTTCCGTCATTCCAGATCCCGGCATTATGAACGAGCACATCTATCTTTCCAAAATCTTTAGCAACTTTTTTTACCATTTCAAAAATTTCTTTCTCGGATTCCATATCAACACAATAAGCTTTAACATTTTTACCAAGTTCTTTTTCTAACTTTTCTGCTTGTGATTTTGCACTCTTAAAAGTAAAAGCAACTTTGCTGTTCGCTTTCAAAAATAATTTTACACATGCTTCCCCTATTCCTCTGGAACCACCGGTTATAATTGAAACTTTGTTCGATAGATCTATCATTTCAATACCTCACCTTAAATAAGAATAATCCTTTAGCTGGTACAGATTCATCCGCTTCTTCTCTATTTTTTTCTTTGAGAACTTTTAATAAATAATCTTCACCAAGTTTTCTTTCAGCAGCAAATATAAGTGTTCCAATAATTGTTCTTGCCATTCCATGCATAAACCGATTTGCCGAGATATAAAAAGTTGAGATAGTTTTTCCTTTGTGCCAAATAATATCTTTAACCTCACAAGTTTTGTCTTCAATCTCAATATCCTTTCTTGAGAAAGATGTAAAATCATGTGGACCTAATAATGCTTTTGAAATTTTGTTGAGGTATTTGAAATCAAGTTTCGAAATGGAAGGAAAATAATAAGAGTAATTATTATAGAATGGAGATTTGTGATCGCAAAAAAGATAAATGTAACTCCGGTTCTTGGCATCAAACCGGGAATGAAAAGATTCATCCACTTTTTCCATTTTCAGAACTGAAATGTCATTCGGCAAAATAGAATTAAGCGAATAACGGAATCTATAAAGATCTAATTCGCTTTCAATTCTGAAATTAGCTACTTGTCCAAAAGCGTGTACACCGGTATCTGTTCTGCCGGATCCGATTAGATTAATTTTTTCTTTCAGAATAACTTCGACGGCATCAACAATTTTTTGCTGAACACTAACAGCATTGCTCTGGATTTGCCATCCCGAATAATTTGTTCCGTCGTATTGGATTAATAATTTGTAATTATTCAATTTGAATTAATTCTTGTTCAATCCAAAATTATGAAAATTCTTCGATGGTTGTTAGTATAAAGGTGAGAATTGTCAGTGGTCATTAATCGGATTAATGACCACTAACTATATCATTAAAATGATTTTACAAAATTAAAAGTTATCGAAGTCGGTAGGGTTGGATGATTATTCAAACCAACAGAAACATTCCAGCTAACTTCTTGCGAAAGATTTTTATTGTAAGCAGAAACCAACCTAACAGCATTAACGGCGCTGATCAAACGGTTAAGTATTAAAGCACCAACAACAAACCTAACATTAGTATAAGCGGATTCGCTTGAAGACCATAAATCATGGTACTCTTTGCGTTGATCATTATCGTTCCATTTCCAATAGTATGATGCAACGTTATAAGTTTTATCAAAATTGCGATTTAATTCCATAGCAGTATTATAATCACCTATACTTTGGTAGATTCCAATGTTAGCAAAATATTCTGCTTCTTTACCGCTGAGATTGACTCCGCCTTTTGATTCGGCGAATGATTTGTAATCATTCTCTTTCCATTTACCATAGATTTCAAATCCGGCAAACGCTCCCCAAAGAACACCATCGGCAATTGTAAAATATTTTCCGCTATCATAATTCCCGGCATATAGTTCGCCCATTCCTGGCAATAACATAGAATATAAAATTGCCAGCGCTGGATTTTTCTTCTGGTTATCAGATACTTGATACTGGATGCTGGATGATGGATGATGGATGTTACTAGCTGAAAGCTGATTGCTGATAGCTGATAGCTGTTTTAATTCGATGAGACTTTTGGTTTGTTCGCTCTGCGCAAATGATATTGATGAAACAAGCACAACAAGAGAGATAATGTTTTTCATTTTCAACCTGCCTGAATGTTTATTGATTCATTAATTGAAATATTCTCTGTTGTACAAATATTTTCATCAACCTCCTTGATTTTTACCTTCACAAATTTATTAATTAATTCATGATCAAACGAATGTTTTACACGGACATAATTTGATGAGAATCCTTTCATCATTCCGTTATGATCTTCGTGTTCGAAAAGTATTGTTAATTCTTTTCCAACCATTTTTTGATAGAATTCGTGTTTTTTCTTTTCGCTCAAAATTCTAAGCATATTACTGCGCCGCTTCCGTTCAATAGGATCAACAGAATTTGCCATCTCAATTGCTTTTGTTTCCGGTCGTTCAGAATAAGTAAACACATGCAAATACGAGATCGGTAAATCTTTTAGAAAATTATATGTCTCAAGAAAATTTTCCTCCGTCTCTCCGGGAAAACCGACGATGACATCAACACCAATTCTAAGATCATTAACTTTTTCAACAGCTTTATAAATTAATTTTTCATAATCCTCAACTTTGTAACGACGTTGCATTAGTTTTAATATCTCACCGCATCCGCTTTGTAACGGAATATGAAAATGATTGCACATTCTTTCATCCTTCGCGGTCAAATCTAAAATTTCATCGGTTAGAAGATTAGGTTCGATTGAACTGATTCGAATCCGGTAATCACCATCTACTTTCAACATTTTTTTAAGAAGTGCATACAAATCAATATCAAAAGAATTTCCATAATCGCCAACATTAACACCGGTTAAAATTATTTCTTTGTATCCGGCTTTCAATAATTGTTTAAACTCATTAATTACTTCTTCCGGACTTGCACTTCTGCTCTTACCGCGTGCTAAAGGAATTGTACAGAATGAACATTTATAATCGCATCCATCTTGAATTTTGAAAAATGCTCTTGTGCGGTTATCTGCATCGGTTGAATAAGAAGGATTGAATGAATCCAAATTTTCTGTCGGAGAAATAAAGATGCATGATAATTCCTTCTTCTCAAAATTTTCCAGATAAGAGAACAGATTAAATTTTTCATTACTGCCAAGTACTGCATCAACTCCATCTATCTTTGCAATTTCATAGGGACGAAGTTGAGCATAGCATCCGGTAACAACAATAAATGAATTCGGATTATTTCTTAGCGCACGGCGAACAATTTGCCGGCATTCACGATCTGCATTATCCGTAACAGTGCACGTGTTGATCACAAATACATCTGATTTTTCTTTTTCATCAACAATACTGAATCCATGTTTCAGAAATTGCTGCCCGATTGTTGAGGTTTCAGAAAAATTAAGTTTACAACCTAATGTATGGAAAGCTACTTTGGACATGATCTCAATCATTAAATTTATAATTGATATTTATTTATTGTTAGTGGTCAGTTGATGGTTGTCAGTTATAAAATATAAAACACAACCGACCACTGACAACTTTCCAAAAACAAAATGGGCTGCATCCAATCTAAAAACAAATTTGATTAAATACAGCCCGAATATTTCTATTACAGTTAATAGCCAATGGCTAAAAGCTATTCATCTTTCTTCTTCTCTTCCGCCGGTGGAGCAGGAACTTGCGGTTGAGGTTTTGTATCCTCGTATAAATTAAAATCTGATGAATCGAATTTACCGGCATCCGCTTGTTTCAAATCAGCAGCTGTAACTTTTTCCAATTTGAAATCGGTAATGTATTTGGAAATTTCTTCATCTGATTTTTCTTTTAATGCTGCAAGTGCACTAAGAACAATTTTCTTATTCTCTTTATCGAACTCAACTACTTTCAATTCAAGTTTTGTTCCGATTGGAAAACAGAAAGAAAGATTTTTGATCTTAGAAGTAGAAAGTTGTGTCGCCGGAATAAATCCGTCAACATTCAATGGAAGTTCAGCAATCAATCCTTTTTCGATTATGCGGACAATCTTTCCATCGGAATTCTTTCCAATTGCATATTCTTTCTCAAAATTATCCCAAGGATTTGCATTGATTTGTTTATGTCCGAGAGAAATTTTTCTTGAATCCGTATCAACACCAAGAACAACAACATCAATCTTATCGCCTTTCTTAACAACTTCACCGGGATGACGGATTTTCTTGGTCCATGAAAGATCACTGATGTGAACTAATCCGTCAATACCTGGTTCGAGTTCAACGAACACACCAAAGTTTGTCAGGTTGCGTGCAATACCTTGATGTTGTGTACCGACAGGATATTTCTTTAATAGATCCGACCATGGATCAGGAGTTAATTGTTTCATACCGAGTGAAATTTTCTTTTCTACTTTATCGAGACTCAATATAACTGCATCAACAACCTGTCCCATCGAAACAAATTGGGATGGATGGCTGATATGCTGTGTCCAGCTCATTTCCGAAATGTGAATCAATCCTTCGATACCTTTTTCGATCTCTATGAAAGCGCCGTAATCTGTAAGTGAAACAACACGACCGGCAGCTTTATCTCCGATCTTTAATTTATCTTCTATTTTTTCCCATGGATGCGGTAAGAGTTGTTTTAAGCTGAGAGAAATTCTCTTACGTTCCATTTCAAAATCAGTAACAACAACTTTAATCTTCTCATCAAGTCTGACAACTTCACTAGGATGATTAATTCTTCCCCAGCTTAGATCTGTAATGTGAATAAGACCATCAACACCGCCGAGATCAATGAATACACCGAAGTCAGTAATTGCTTTAACAGTACCTTCAAGAATTTGTCCCTTCTCGAGCTTATCAAGAATTTCTTTACGCTGATCGGAAATTGTTTCTTCAATAAGAACTTTATGAGAGACAACAATATTTTCCGTAGGGATATTTACTTTTACAATTTTGAAATCCATCGTTTGGCCGACGAATGCATCAAAATCACGAACAGGACGAATATCAATTTGTGAACCCGGTAAGAATGCTTCAATTCCCATCAAGTCAACAACCATTCCGCCTTTAATTCGTTTAAGAATTTTTCCAGGAAGAACTTTTTCATTTTCGAAAGAATCCATAACTCTTCCCCAAATTTTAAGGAAGTCTGCTCTCTTCTTGGAAAGAACTAAGTTTCCGTCTTCATCTTCAACGCTTTCAATTACAACATCAACTTTCTCACCGATCTTAATTTCTTCGGTTGAGTTGAATTCTGATTTTGAAATTGTTCCGTCTGACTTGAAACCTACATCAACAACAACGTTATCGGTATTTACACCAACGATTGTACCTTCAAGAATTTCACCTTCCTTTATATCACGGAATGAATGCGCATAAAGTTCAGAAAGTTCTTTAAGATCTTCAGGAGAGTATTCATCTGCATTGATGTACCTTTCTCTTTTGGGTTTAGATACTTTTTTCTTAGTATCTTTTTCTAACTCTAACATTTTAACTCCTACTGCTGTTACTCTGCTTCGAACATTCCGCCATCTTGAATTTTCTCGGCAGTTTTGGTTTAGTTTAACATCTGTTATGATGGCATTTTATTTTTTTAGAATCTCGTTAATTTTCTTATGCAAGAATTCATAATCCTGTTCAGGAGTTAATGCGGAATTATCAAGCTCTATTGCATCATCAGCTTTTTTTAACGGAGAGATTTCTCTTTCGCTGTCAATTCTATCTCTTTTTTCCAAATTAGCTTTAACTTCTTCAAATGTGATCGAAATGTTTTTATCTTGAAATTCTCTTAATCGTCTTTTAGTTCTTATATCAATCGAAGCAGTAAGGAAAATTTTTAGATCTGCATTAGAAAACACAACTGTAGTAACATCTCTTCCTTCAGCAACAATATTTCCTTCATCACCTAATCTTTTTTGAATCTTAACTAATTCTGCTCTTACTTCTGGTATTCTGCTTATGTCGCTAACCTTTCCGTTAACTTCTGCAGTCCTAATTTGTTCGGTAACTTCTTCGTCATCAACAAAAACTCTTGTTATGTTGTTTTCAAATCTTAGCTTTAAATTGATCCGCCTTGCCATTTCAATAACAGCAGGAATATTTTCGGCGATGCCATTTCTTAGAGCAATAAAAGTAATAGCGCGATACATCGCACCGGTATCCAAATATGTAAAACCAAGTTTTTGTGCAATGTTTTTAGCAGCAGTACTTTTGCCTGAACCGGCGGGACCGTCTATTGCTATGATTATTTTCTTTAACATTTGGCTGGCAAAAATAGGAAAACTACCCCCCCACCGCAAATTTAAAAGATGAGAATAATTTGGACTTAACCCCCTCTTAATGCACCAACAATATTTAACCTTGAAGCACGAACTGCAGGCAAGAATCCACCGAGCAGTCCCATAACAACCGCAAAGATTAAACATGAAATAATTATTGATGGATTTAAAGCAAACGCAAATGATAAATCAGAGAATGAATTAAAGTTTAGTGTTGAGATTGTAAATAACTGTAAGAATGATGCTAAGAACAATCCAACTGCGGCACCGATCAATGTAATCAGTAAAGATTCACTTAAAAATGCGAGGAGAATACTTCTACGTTTGAAACCAAGTGAGCGCATCGTTCCAATTTCAACTGTTCTGTTAGCAACAGCGGCATACATTGTAATAGTTGCGCCAATAATTGCACCGAAACTAAATATTACTGTAATAAAGGTTCCGAGAATTCGAATGAATGCTGCAAGAAATTCCGATTGCATCTCGAAGAATCTTTGTTCAGTCATTACTTCAAATTGTTGAAGTCTTCTGTCTGCATTAAATTCTCTTTGGAATTTTTCAAAGTTATTCGGGTTATCTAATTTAATTGTCATAGTTGAAACAGTATTACCGCGATTAAATGCACTCTGCAACTGAGTTGCATCGCCCCAAACTTCGGATTCAAATCCGCTTCCGTTTGCTTCGAACAAACCAACAACGGTCCAGTTATCACCGGCAAATTTTATTTTACTTCCTATCTCAGCTCCGGCAAATTTATTTGATATTGATTTACCGACAATCAATTCCCTTAAAGAAGGGTTGAACATTCTTCCTTCGGTTATTTTCAATTGCGAACGCAAAATATTAACCAATTGCGAAACACCACGAACTGTTATGTTACTCATTCCGCCTTTTTTTATTTCTAAATTAATTATCACTACCGGTTCGCCGGAAATTATTTGTCTTCCGTCGTTTGTTTTCGCTATGTATGGAAATGTCCGAACAACATTTTGTGTTTCACCATCAACGATGCTGGAAATTTCACCTTGTGAAGATTTTCTCATCACCATAACATTTTCTTTTGATCCCGTTGCAACTAAAGTTTTTTCAACACCGTAAGCCATCATAAGCACAGCCGCAAATACAAACACAACAAGCGCAATACCTGCAACTGTAATTAATGTTGTAAGTTTTCTAGTTATCAAACTTCTTATAGTGTATTTGAATGGAACTGCCATGTTAACCTCTTTTTGTCATTCCGCACTTGATGCAGAATCTATTTAAAATTTATCCGACAAACCTAAATCCATCAACAATCTTTGTTCCAAGTGCACGTTGAATCGGGAATATTGCAGCAAGCAATCCAACTAACAAAGTTGCTATAACTGCAAGAACAATAGTGATCGGTTCAATAAAGAAGAACGGGAAAAATCCTTTCGGCATTGCCTGTTCAAATCCCGACACAACTGGGAATGTTAGAGCTAAACCAATTCCTCCGCCAAGACAAGCGATCAACATAGATTCACCAAGAATCAAACCGGTTAAGTGAAGAGCTGAAAATCCAAGTGTTTTGAATACTGCATACTCACGTGTTCTTTCCCGTGCAGACATTATCATTGTGTTAGCAACAACTAATAAAATTATTCCTATGATCATGAAAGACATCCAGTTCATTGCTGTTATGATTGCACCGGAAGCAGAAATAAATCCCTGTGTAAATGCTTTTTCTGTTTCTGTTTTTGTTTCAGCGGTTGAATTCTTGAACATCTCATCAATCTGATTTGAAATTTGTGCAGAGCGATTCGGATCATCAATCTGAACCATATACCACATAACTTGATTAGCACGTGGCGGAGTTTCTACTTTCATTCGTTCGTTTATATAATCCACATGAAAAACCATTTGAGTTGCATCTGTGTTTTTATTCTTAGGTTTATATATTCCGCGAACTTCGAATTCCCATCTACCGGGATAAATATCTCCGTCGAGCACCATTTGATCGCCGATTTTCAAATTATATTGTTTTGCAATTAGGGAACCAATGACACATCCGTTTCTTTGTTTCTTATATGATTCGAATTCTGCTTTCGGTAATAAAAATTCAGGATAAACTTCGAACATGTTATCATCTACAGCCATTCTAGCAAAGAAATTCTTTTTGTCTTTGTAAACTCCACCAAACCAAATTGCACCGCATACATTGGTAACTCCAGGGACAGATTGAATTTTATCTTTATACGCAAATGGTAATGGAAAAATGAATGAAACTGATTGACGGGTTATCAACCGGTTCGCCATTGTTGCATCAACACTTGAATACCAAATGGTAACCACAGTTCTCAACAAACCAAATGCAATGATCGCAATTGTAATTCCAAGAATTGTAAGGGATGTTCTCAGCTTGTGTCGAAGTGCATTCTTAAAAATTAATTTAAATATTTTCATATCGGCTCCTTACACCAAATCGCCTTTATCGAGATGAAGCTTACGGGAAGCTTTCTCGGCGGCGTGCGGATCGTGAGTAACCACTATAACAGTTTTTTTGAATTCTTTATTTAATCGGTCAATCAATGTTAGAATTTCTTCAGCAGACTTTCTATCAAGATCACCGGTTGGTTCATCAGCAACAAGTATTACCGGATCGGTAACAATAGCGCGTGCAATTGCTACACGCTGTTCCTGTCCGCCGGAAAGTTGTTTCGGATAATGACTCATTCTATCGCCAAGTCCAACAATATTTAATGTTGCTTCAACGTGTTTTCTTCTTTCGGATTTGGAAAGTTTTGTAAGAAGAAGCGGAAGTTCAACATTTTCAAATGCAGTAAGAACAGGAATTAAATTATAAAATTGAAAAACAAAACCGACATTTGATGAACGCCATTTTGCAAGAGCTGATTCGCCAAGTTTTGCTATGTTCGTTCCTGCTACTGTTACTTCTCCATTTGTCGGACGGTCAATACCGGCAATTAAATTTAACAATGTTGTTTTACCGGAACCGGAAGGTCCCATCAGTGCAAGAAATTCTCCTTCTTGAACATCAAGAGTGATATCATGAAGAACAGGAATTTCCAAACTGTTTCGCCAGTATGATTTCGATAAATTTTTTACTTGAATAATTGCACTCATTCAATACTCCTTTCAAAATAATTTCTTGACCACTTAAAGTCCTCGCCTTTGGAGAGGATTTAGGTGAGGCTTTTATTTATTAATTTTAACTTTCGCACCATCTTTAATTTCAGCAGTAACATTATCAATAATTTCATCACCGTTTTCCAATCCATTAGTGATTTCAATAAAAGAACCAAAATCTTTTCCGGTTGTTACTGCAACTTGAACAACTTTCTCATCACGAACTTTGAAAGTAAATTTCTGATCTCCTCTGGTAACAACCGCAGTTTTAGGAACAACTAAATTCGGTTTTTCATTTTTCAATTCTTCTTTCATTGCTTCACGAAGGAAGAGAACTTTTGCGCTCATTTCCGGAAGAACTCGTTTATCATAACTCTTAAATCCAACTTTAACCATAACTGTAGCTTTACCGCGGTCTGCTGTTGGAACGATCTTAGCAACATAACCGGCATAATTATGCCCGGGGTATGCATCAAGTGTGATCTGGCAATTCTGATTTGGTTCGATCTTTTCAATATTCGACTCGCTCACATCTGCTTCGACTTGCAAAGAATTCATATCAGCCATAGTTACAACGGCGGCTTTGGAATTTACGCCCGCACCCATCGGTGCAACAACTTCGCCAACATCTGCATTTTTTGTAAGAACGGTTCCATTGAATGGTGCCCGCACCAAAGTATTTTCAAGAGCAACTTCTGATTGCGTAACTAATGCTTTAGCAACTTCAATTGATGCAAGCACTCTATTATATCTTGTCTCAGCGGCATCAAATTCCATTTGACTTGCAGAACCGGTTCTTAATAAATCTTTTTGACGATTATAATTTTTTTCGGCATCATTTAAATCTGCTTGACTAAGTTTTAAATTTGCTTTCGCTTGATCAAGTTGAGCTTTGATATCGCTGTCTTCCAATCTTGCTATAACTTGGTTAACCGAAACTTTATCGCCCTCAACAACTCCAAGATAAACTAAACGTCCCATTCCTTTTGAAGCAACTGCAGCTTTTCTTTGTGCAACTACATAACCGCTTGCTGTTAATATGGCGCTACTTTGCGCTGATGATTGCGTCGCTGCATAAGTCATCTTCACTTCTATAGCCGGACTTGTGTAAGATTTAAATAGAAATACAATGACAAGTAAAATAATTGTAATACCTAATCCGGTAGCAATCATTTTAACAAGCTTTCCCTTCTGTTCGGGATTTACATTTTTCTGGCTTCTGTCAATTTTTAATGAAGATAAATCCGCGCTTTTTGTTTCCACTTTCTCACTCTTTATTTTGTTATTACAGGATAGGTTGCGTTAAAATAATAAATTACATTACTCCAAAACAAGATCGAATATTTATTTGTTTATTGAGACGTAACAAGGTGTGTATTTGTTATAATAAATTTTATTTCGGATTTTCTGTCAGCTGAAAAATGCAGCAGAAATTGATTAATAGTTACTCAGTAATTTAATCATGGAACGATGAACAAAATTATTTGTTGCTAAAATCTGCTTAGAATAAATATCAATCTTCTCTCCAGCAAAATTCGTAACTACACCGCTGGCTTCTTCAACAATTAATTTGCCCGCGCAAATATCCCAAGGATGAAGATGGACTTCCCAAAATCCGTCAAACACTCCTAAAGCAACATAACAAAAATCAATTGCGGCAGAACCAAGACGGCGAACAGCGCGTGCAGATTTTAATGAATCAATAAATCTTTCAAATGCATGATCTGGATTTTCTGCTATGTTGTACGGGAACCCGGTAACAAGAACACTTTTTCTCAAATCTGTATTTGAGCTAACTTTTAATTTCATTCCATTGCGGAAAGAACCGCTTCCTTTTTCAGATGTATAGATTTCATCTCTCATAATATCATAAACAGCACCGCAAATTGTCCCGCCATTTTTCTGCACACCGATTGAAACAGCAAACATTGGAAATCCATGTGCAAAGTTTGTTGTCCCATCAAGCGGATCTATTACCCAGAGATATTCGGAACTTGTTCCGTGTTCACCGCTCTCTTCCGCAAGAACTGAGTGACCGGGAAATTCTTTTTTAATAAAATCAATTATCAAAGCTTCAGATTTTTTATCTATCTCAGTTACAAGGTCTGATGAATTTGTTTTGTATTCAGTAGAAAAATTTTTCCCAAATCCTTCTCTTACAATTTCTCCAGCTTCTTTTGAGATTTGAATAACTTTATCAATCATTATTATCCACAATTTATTTAAGCAAAAATAGTCTAATAAAATATTTCTTGCTCATAATCTTGATCGTATTTATTCCTATTCACAAAAAGTAAGATCAAGATCATGAAAAGAATAGATAAATATATGCTCTAGCTGGTTTCTTGATAGCCCAGTGATTTGTTGGTATATTTACTTAAAGATTAATTAAAACAGTGGAGAAATTAATTTTAATGGATGAAATTATTAGTAAGACAAGCAACGATTATTCAACAATAGACAGTATTCCACGCATATTACCAGTTCTGCCTCTTCGTGATAATGTAATTTTTCCGTACATGATATTTCCTGTATTGGTTGGAAGAGAACAATCCATAAAAGCCGCAAACTTTGCACTCGATGGCTCAAAATATATTTTTCTGGCTGCTCAAAAAAAATCTAATGTAGAAGAACCGGCTAAAGAAGATATTTATACTGAAGGAACGATTGCAAAAATAATACAGATACTAAAACTGCCAAACGGATTACTTAAAATTTTAGTTGACGGAATAATTCAAGGAAGAATTATTTCTTTCACTGATAGAACAAATTTCTACGAAGCCGAGATAGAAGTTATCTCTCAGAAAGATGAAGACCCGCGGGAGAAGAACGCATTGATGCGGCAAATGTCAAATCTTTTCAAAGAGTATGTAAAAATAAATAAAGCAGTTCCTCCCGA
Source organism: Ignavibacteriales bacterium (assembly GCA_026390775.1). NCBI lineage: Bacteria > Pseudomonadati > Ignavibacteriota > Ignavibacteria > Ignavibacteriales > Ignavibacteriales bacterium. The sequence continues at coordinate 59,431 of JAPLFF010000005.1, forward strand.
AGCCGTAACTGCACTTGATAATATTGATGAACCTGACCGTAAATTATTTTACGTTGCGGCAAACATAAATCAGCAAATTGAAGTTAAGCAGAAAATCCTACAAAAATTTTCCTTAAAAGATCAGCTCTACGAAGTTATTAGAATTCTTAATTCAGAAATAGAAATTTTGAAAATTGAAAAAGAGATCGAAGGGAAAGTTCAAGAAAATATTCAAAAGACGCAGCGAAAATTTATTATTCAAGAACAGATTAGAATTTTGCAAGATGAACTTGGCGAAGAAGATGAAGCATCTCCAGAATTTACAAAACTTAAAGAGCGAATTAAAAATTCCAAGATGCCAAAACCTATTTATGAAAAAGCTATTGAAGAATTCAATAAATTGAAGAAAACTCCTCCAAGTTCTCCCGAATCAACTGTCATTCGTAATTATCTTGATTGGCTGATTGATGTTCCTTGGCATATCAAAACAAAAGACAATCTTGATATAAAAAACGTCCGCAAAATTTTAGATGAAGATCATTACGGTCTTGATAAGCCAAAAGAGAGAATTGTAGAACACATTGCTGTTTTAAATCTTGTAAAAAATATGCGCGGACAAATTTTATGTTTTGTTGGACCTCCGGGAGTTGGAAAAACTTCGCTTGGAAAATCTATTGCACGTGCGATTGGTAGAAATTTTGTTCGCATTTCGCTCGGCGGCGTTCGTGATGAAGCAGAGATCCGCGGACATAGAAGAACTTATATCGGTTCAATGCCGGGAAAAATTATTCAATCAATGAAACGCGCAAAAACAATTAATCCGATTATGCTTCTTGATGAAATAGATAAGATGAGTATGGATTTCCGCGGCGATCCGTCATCTGCCATGCTAGAAGTTCTAGATCCTGAACAGAACCATACATTCAATGATCATTATCTGGATATTGATTATGATCTTTCTCAAGTTATGTTTATTACAACTGCAAATGTTAGATATAATATTCCGCTTCCTATACAGGATAGAATGGAAATAATTGAATTACCCGGATATCTTGAGCATGAAAAAGTTCAGATAGCAAAACGACATATCATTCCTAAACAGATTCAAGCTCACGGTCTTGAAAAATATAATGTTGAATTCAAAGACGAAGCGATTACCAAAATAATTATGGATTATACACGTGAAGCCGGTGTTCGAAATCTTGAACGTGAGATCACATCTGTACTTCGTAAAACTGCACGCGAAATAATTATCTCTCATTCAAACAATGGAAGCAAGAAGAAATCTAAAAAGAAATTTTCTATTGATACTGCGCTTGTTGAAAAGTTTCTTGGTGTTCCAAGGTTCAGAACTCAAAAAGCTGATAAAGAATTACGTGTAGGAAGTGTTACTGGTTTAGCATGGACAAGCATGGGTGGTGAGATTCTTCAAGTTGATGCAACTGTTATGACAGGTACAGAAAAACTTACACTCACTGGACAAATTGGAAATGTGATGAAAGAATCGGCACAAGCTGCTCTTAGCTATTTACGTTCAAATGCAAAAGATTTTGGGTTAGATTCGAATTTTGCAAAAGACAAAGAGATACACATACATCTTCCCGAAGGTGCGATACCTAAAGACGGACCAAGTGCAGGCATAACATTGGCATTGGCTATGTTTTCCGCTTTAAGCGGTAAAGCTGCACGTAATGATGTAGCTATGACCGGGGAAATTACTTTGCGCGGAAAAATTTTACCGATCGGCGGACTAAATGAAAAACTGCTTGCAGCAAGAAGAAGCGGAATAAAAATAGTTCTGATACCAAAGGAAAATGAAAAAGATCTAAGTGAAATTAAATCGGAAGTTAAAGATGGAATGAATATTATTCCGATTCAGACTATAAAAGAAGCGTTAAAATTTGTTTTCGAAGCGGATAAAAAACCGAACAAAAAATTATTGAAGAAAAAACCAAAGTAATGGCCAAGACTTTAGTTATTAATAAAAATCTTCCCCTGTCAGAAATTTATGAATCGCTCCTTCAACAATTGAATTCGTTGGTTAATCCGGATGAACCGTTGATCTCAAATCTTGCGAATGTTACTGCAGCGCTCAAAGATACTTTTAATAAAATTAGTTGGGTTGGTTTCTATCTCTTAAAAGATGGAAAACTTTATCTAGGTCCCTTTCAAGGGAAAGTTGCATGTACAGTTATCGAAATTGGCAAAGGTGTGTGCGGTGGTTGTGCTGCACGAAAAGAAATAATAATTGTAAACGATGTTGATCAATTTCCGGGGCATATCATATGCGACGTCGGTTCACGATCGGAGATTGTAATTCCTTTAATAAAAGATGAAAAGATTTTCGGAGTGTTGGATTTAGATAGTTATCAACTTTCTGCTTTTAATGAAACAGATAAAAAATATCTAGAAATTTTGAGCAAAACATTAATTCAAAAACTTTCTTTTGAAAGAATAGTTTTGTAAATAGGATACAAAATGGCTGAACAAATTAAATATATTGTTACTGCACGCAAATGGCGTCCGCAAACTTTTGCAGATGTTGTAGGTCAAGAACATATCACTACAACAATGAAGAATGCAATTCTAAGCAATCGAATTGCACATGCATATTTATTCGCCGGTCCCAGAGGTGTTGGTAAAACCACCACGGCTCGTATTCTAGCCAAAGTACTGAATTGCCTAAATTCTAAAAATGGCGAACCATGTAATGAATGTGAAATGTGTCAATCTTTTGCCAATTCACGATCGCTTGATATTATTGAAATAGACGGCGCATCTAACAGACGCATTGAAGAAATTAGGACGCTTAGGGAATCAGTTAAATACGCTCCTACAAAAGGCAATTACAAAGTTTATATAATAGATGAAGTGCATATGTTAACAACCGAATCATTCAATGCGCTTCTAAAAACATTGGAAGAACCGCCGGAACATACCGTATTCATTTTTGCCACAACCGATGTTCATAAAGTTCCGTTAACAATAATTTCCCGTTGTCAGCGTTTCGATTTCCGCCGTATTGAAATGAGCGTTATTAAAAAACTATTAAAGGAAATTGCCGATGCTGAAAAAATTAAGATCGATGATATAGCTCTCACACTAATTGCAAAAAAAGCCGATGGCGCTCTGCGAGATGCACAGAGTTTATTCGATCAAGTAATTTCTTTCAGCGGGATGGATGTTGATTCTAACGTTCTCTCGAAAATGTTTAATCTAATTGATGAAGAGATTTATTTTAATATTTCGGATGCAATTCTAAACAAGAATTTTACTGCTGCTTTTGATGTCTCTCAAAAAATTTATGAGAACGGATGGAATTATGTTGATTTTATAGCTGGGCTGATTGAACATTTTAGGAATATAATGACTGTGGTTGTCCGTAAAAATTGTGATCTGATAGAAGAAGCGGAGATATTCAAGAATAAATATTTAGAATATATCGGCAAGTTTTCAGAAGGAGATATTTTAAGAATTTTTGCTTTTCTCAATAAAGTTCAGTGGGAGATTAAATCATCTTCAAATCAAAAATTAAAAATCGAAATTTCGCTTAGTCATCTAATTGGTTTGGAAAAATCTTCAACTATAACAGAACTACTTTCTAATATTGATAAAAGCAATCCGGAGACTAAACCAAAAATAGTTCTTGATTCTTCAGTAAAATTTAACTCTTCCTCTAAACAAATTAATTCTCCTATTTCAAATGTGCGACCAGCACTAAAAGAGGAAATCATTGTTCCTGAAATAAAAGAATTTATTACCCCAACGTTAAACAGCACAACAGATTTTAACGATATTATCTCCAAGTGGAATAATTTTATAGAACAGGTAAAATCAGAAAAATTATTTTTTGCATCAGTTTTATTAAACTCAAATCCTGTTGAATTCAATAACCATCAATTGCATCTTGAAGTTGAACATCCTGAAGATGGTGACATAATAAACAACAATAAAACCTATCTTGATAAAAAGACAAAAGAAGTGTTCGGTCAAAAAATTGAAATGAAAATCTCAAAAGGGAAAAAATCTTCCGCAACAAAAAAAGCCATATATGCAAATCCGAACAATAATTCCACAAAAGCTGATGAAGATCCAATTGCAAACGCAATAATAAACGAACTCGGCGGAAGAGAAATCAAACGGTAGTTCAAATTTTATATTTTTTACTAACAAAAAAGCCCAAACGAAAATCGAATGGGCTTCTTAAATTTAATCCTGGCGGCTACCTACTCTTCCACGCACCTGCGCACGCAGTACCATCGGCGTATAAGGGCTTAACTTCTCTGTTCGGAATGGGAAGAGGTGTTTCCCCTTAGCTATAACCACCAGAAAATTTTTGTTTTCTGTCAAACATAAAATGAAAGAAAGAAAGAGATTGAGTCTTTAACATCTATCTTGAAATATAATAATGGCTAAGTCTCACGACTTATTAGTACTGCTCGACTTAATTCCTCGCGGAACTTACATCTGCAGCCTATCAACCTTGTAATCTCCAAGGAGTCTTTAGGTCTTGCGACGGGATACCTAATCTTGAAGTGTGCTTCGCACTTAGATGCTTTCAGCGCTTATCACATCCGCACATAGCTACCCAACGATACCACTGGCGTGATAATTGGTGCACTAGAGGTGCGTTCACTTCGGTCCTCTCGTACTAGAAGCGACTCTTCTCAAGTATCCTGCGCCCGCATAGGATAGGGACCGAACTGTCTCACGACGTTCTGAACCCAGCTCACGTACCGCTTTAATTGGCGAACAGCCAAACCCTTGGGACCTTCTTCAGCCCCAGGATGCGATGAGCCGACATCGAGGTGCCAAACCTTACCGTCGATATGAACTCTTGGGTAAGATCAGCCTGTTATCCCCGGCGTACCTTTTATCCTTTGAGCGACGGCATTTCCACTCACTACCGCCGGATCACTAAGTCCTGCTTTCGCATCTGCTCGACCTGTATGTCTCGCAGTCAAGCTCCCTTATGCCTTTGCACTCGACGCATGATTACCAACCATGCTGAGGGAACCATTGAGAGCCTCCGTTACAATTTGGGAGGCGACCGCCCCAGTCAAACTACCCGCCTAACACTGTTCCTAACCCAGATTCATGGGTTGAGGTTAGAATCCAGATAAAACAAACTACCCGCCTAACACTGTTCCTTACCCTGATTCAAGGGCAGAGGTTAGAATCCAAATAAAACAAGGGTGGTATTTCACCGTTGACTCCACCGAAGCTAGCGCCCCGGTTTCAAAGTCTCCCACCTATTCTACACATGCCTTACTCGAACCCAATGCTAGGGTGCAGTAAAGGTGCACGGGGTCTTTCCGTCCATATGCGGGTAACCGGCGTCTTCACCGGTACCACAATTTCACCGAGCCCGTGGTTGAGACAGTGCCCAAATCGTTACACCATTCGTGCAGGTCGGAACTTACCCGACAAGGAATTTCGCTACCTTAGGACCGTTATAGTTACGGCCGCCGTTTACTGGGGCTTCGGTTCAAAGCTTCGCATTGCTGCTAACCTCTTCCCTTAACCTTCCAGCACCGGGCAGGTGTCAGTCCCTATACATCGTCTGAATTGACTTCGCAGAGACATGTGTTTTTGTTAAACAGTCGCTTGGGCCATTTATCTGCGGCCTCTTTCTGCTAAACTCGCGGGAGTTTCACATACTTGAGGCACCCCTTCTTGCTAACTTACGGGGTTAATTTGCCGAGTTCCTTAACCACGGCTCACTCGAGCGCCTTAGAATATTCATCCCATCTACCTGTGTCGGTTTGCGGTACGGTCTGATACAAATCTTCCGTACGAAGATTTTCTCGACAGTCTGTTTATGGTTAGTTTGTGTCCAAAGAACTCCCGTTCGTATCTCGGTGTTAATGAGAATGCGGATTTGCCTACACTCTCCACCTACTTACTTAGACCACCTAATCCAACAGGTGGCTAACCTTTCACTCCTGTGTCCCTCCTTACGGTCGAACGATTTATACCAGGTACAGGAATTTTAACCTGTCTTCCATCGCCTACGCCTTTCAGCCTCGGCTTAGGGTCCGACTAACCCTGAGATGACTAACATTGCTCAGGAAACCTTAGATTTTCGGCGCGAAGATTTTTCATCTTCGTTATCGTTACTAATGCCTACATTTGCGTTTCTATCCGCTCCAGCATGGCTCACGCCACACCTTCAGTGCTGAATAGAATGTTCCTCTACCGCTTCGATAAATCGAAGCCCATAACTTCGGCAAGTAGTTTAAGTCCCGGGTATTGTCGACGCTAAGTCGCTTGACTAGTGAGCTATTACGCACTCTTTAAATGAATGGCTGCTTCTAAGCCAACATCCTAGTTGTCTGAGCAACTTAACATCCTTTATCTGTTAACTACTATTTTGGGGCCTTAGTTGATGGTCTGGGTTGTTTCCCTTTTGGCAATGAAGCTTATCCCCCACTGCCTGACTGCCGAGAAACATGTATAGGGAATTCGGAGTTTGTCTGGGTTTGGTACCGTTGTGACAGCCCTAGCCCAATCAGTGCTCTACCTCCCTTACATTTTTACTCGACGCTAGCCCTAAAGCTATTTCGAGGAATACGAGCTATCTCCGAGTTTGATTGGTCTTTCGCTCCTACCCTCACCTCATCCAAGCGGTTTTCAACCCACACTAGTTCGGACCTCCATGAGGTTTTACCCTCACTTCATCCTGGACGAGGGTAGATCACTCGGTTTCGCGTCTAGCGCCTGTTACTTAATCGCCCTATTCAGACTCGCTTTCGCTACGGCTTCTCCGCTAAGCGGATTAACCTTGCAACAAACGACTAACTCGTAGGCTCATTATCCAGAAGGCACGCTGTCATTCCGATAAATCGGAACTCCAACTGCTTGTAAGCATATGGTTTCAGGTACTATTTCACTCTCCTGTTAGGAGTACTTTTCACCTTTCCCTCACGGTACTTATGCGCTATCGGTCACAAAGAAGTATTTAGCCTTAGGAGATGGTTCTCCCAGATTCACACAAACTTCCACTTATTCCGTGTTACTTGGGAATGTCTTCAAAGAAGTTATATTATTTTCACCTACGGGACTATCACCCTTTATAGTTGAACTTTCCAGAATATTCGGTTAATAATATAATTTTTTACTTCTCGACTTATTTGTAATTCAGTCCAAAAACACCCCGCTACACCGCTAACACAACGGTCACACCCTTTAACATGTTAGACGGTTTAGGCTGTTTCCCTTTCGCTCGCCACTACTTAGGAAATCACTATTGTTTTATCTTCCTTCAGGTACTTAGATGTTTCAGTTCTCTGAGTTGACTTTGCTTATCCTATGGATTCAGATAAGAATTTCCCGACATTACTCGGGAAGGGTTGCCCCATTCGGAAACCCACGGGTATTAGGTTGCTTCCACCTCACCGTGGTATATCGCTGGTAGCCGCGTCCTTCATCGCCTCTTTGTGCCAAGGCATCCACCATATGCCCTTAATAACTTAGCCAAAAAAATTTATATCACAAGATAGATGTTATATTTTTACTAGACTCAGTAAAAATTATCTTTCGATAATTTCATACTCTTTCAATCTTTCAAAGAACAAATATTATGTGGAGCTAAACGGGATCGAACCGTTAACCTCCGCCTTGCAAGGGCGGCGCTCTCCCAATTGAGCTATAGCCCCAGAATTTCTTCTGGGTGTTTAGTTAATACGCACCCTAAAGTGGGCCTGAGTAGAGTTGAACTACTGACCTCACGCTTATCAGGCGTGCGCTCTAACCAACTGAGCTACAGGCCCGTGATTATATCACAGCAGCCAGAGCTGCTCAGGAAAATAAAAAGAGCGAGTAACTAAATAATTCATAATAGTTCATGTTGAATTCTCTTTAGAAAGGAGGTGATCCAGCCGCACCTTCCGGTACGGCTACCTTGTTACGACTTAGCCCCAGTCACCGGTTTTACCTTAGGCAGCTCCTCCCTTGCGGTTAGGTCACTGACTTTGGGTACCCCCGGCTTCCATGGCTTGACGGGCGGTGTGTACAAGGCCCGGGAACGTATTCACCGCGGCGTGCTGATCCGCGATTACTAGCA